>JAISRV010000369.1 GCA_031273445.1 Candidatus Adiutrix sp.
TCCGAAATGACGAAGGCCGGAATAAGCGACAGGGTCGGCACCTCGCTTTTGTTCATGGGCCGCGCTTCACCGCTGATTTTCATAAAAAGAGCCAGGTCCCTCTCCCTGGTCTGGAGAAACATGAATTCGCGCACCGGCTCCATGGCCCGCTCCAAGGCCACACGCTGGGTTATTTCATTGGCCATGAAAGGCTTGAAAGCTCTGGCTTCCATATCTTTCCAGACGGGCATCATCAGGTAGAAAGTCATAAACAGGGCCAAACTGACCAGCACCTGGTTGGGCGGCGACTGCTGAGTGCCCATGCCCTGCTTGAGAAAGGAGAAAACCACGACGATACGCACAAAAGAGGTCATCAGAATGAGAAGCGACGGCGCCAGCGTCAGGACGGTCATGAGAAACATTATGTTGATGACCATGGCGATCCGCTCGGGGTCATCGGCCTGATCCAGGCTTAAACTGATGGTGGGTATGGGGACCATGTCGCCTCCCCCCTGCGCCAGGGCCGCCGCCGGCCTTAAAAAGACCGCCAGCGCGGCCAGGATAAGGGCCAGGGCGAAACTCAATTTAAGCCAATTCCCGCGAGTGAACATTATCGTCTCCTTGGCTTGGCCGGCCGGGTCGCAGCCAGGCAAAAAATGTGATTTTCGCCCGGCCAGGGGCCTTTTTGCCGCCTCAACCAGTCGCGTCCTCCGTCGCCCCTCTCCGGGGGCGACCCGCGTTTTAAAATACCGTCTCCTTGGCTTGGCCGGCCGGGTCGCAGCCAGGCAAAAAATGTGATTTTTGCCCGGCGAGAGTCCTTCGAGAGCCGCCGGCTAGCGGCCCGGTTCCTGATCGACCACGCTGATGTCCGGCGGGCGCCGTTCATCGCGGTCTTCGCCGGCCAGCTTGAAGGCGTCCTGAAAATCAGCCGGGTCCGCCGGAGTCTCCGCCGCCTCGTCCCTGGCCGCCGGCCACTGCGCCAGAGGCGCCAGGCCTCCCGGAGAAACTCCGATGACGAGAACACGGCCGTCAATCTCGACCGCCGCCAGATACTTGCCCTTGTCCAGGGCCAGAACGCCGCGCAGGCTGAAAACGTAATCCTGGCTCTTCTGGCCCCGAAACCGGCCCAGCCGGCCCAAACCTTTAAGAGTCAGCCAGAGCAGAACCAGAACCAGGATGAAAGCGCCCCAACTCTTGAAAATATCCCACATATGCCATGGCGGCCGCAAGGCCGAGCCTGGAACCGACCGGCCGGCCTCAAAGCCGCCGGCGGTCTCCGCGCCCGGCGACGCGGCCGGCGTCGCCGGGCCGGAACCGGCCGCCGCAATTTCAGGCAGGTCTTCAGAGGCGACCGCCGCGGGCGAAGCCGGCGGGGCGGCCTCTTGAGCCGAGGCGAGCGAAGCCGCCAAGAGCAGCGCGAAGGCCGCTGCGACCGTCAAAAGACGGAAACGCGCCGGCGCCGGCCTCCGGCGCCTGTCGAAAAAATCCAGATTGCTCGCCATAATTTCGCCGCCTTTTTTTGACTCGTCGCCGGAGCGGGGGTCAGCTCAAACTTTTGACGCGTTCCATGGGGCTGACGATATCGGTGACGCGCACGCCGAACTTTTCGTTGACCACCACCACCTCGCCCCTGGCCACCAATTTGCCGTTGACGAAGATCTCCAGAGGCTCGCCGGCCAGTTTCGACAGCTCGACCACCGAGCCCTGACCCAGTTGCAACAGATCGTTGATGACCATTCTGGTTCGCCCCAGTTCCACTGAAATTTCCAGGGGAATGTCCAAAATGAAATCCAGCGGGCGCGAAGCGCCGTCGGCCCCTGCGGCCGCGGGCGGTCCGAAGGCGCCGGGGCCGGGGCCGCCTTCAGCCCCTGGCGGCGGCATGGCCGGCCCCGGGTCGCCCCAATCCTGTTCCAGGCCGTCGTCGTCGCTCATAAGTTTATCGAGGTCGTTCTGTGAAATCGGCGATGAATCTGCCATGGGCTAACTTCCTTTTATTATTTGGTTTGGAGCCTTGTCGGGGCTGATCGTAGCCAAGCAAAAAATGTGATTTTTGCTTGGCGAGCTAGTTTGTCCCATCACAACCAGTCGCTTCGCTCCGTCGCCCCTCTCCGGGGGCGACCGGCTTTTCAAAAATGTAAATGCTCGCCTTGGCCGGCGGGGTCGTAGCCAAGCAAAAAATGCGATTTCTGCTTGGCGAGAGGCCTTTTAGCCGCTTCAACCAGTCGCGTCCTCCGTCGGCCCTATCGGGCCGACCGACGGGCCGCAAGGCCCCGGCCGATTCCCCGCCGCCCGCCGACCAAGCCCCTACGGACAGGATGCGGAGCATCCGGCGGCCGCGCGGCCTGAGCGCTATTCTTCCCAGATTTTGGGCGGGATGTCGGCCACAATGCGCACGGCCTTCTGTCCGCGGGAAGAGCCGGCGAAAACCTTAAATTTGGGGACGCCCTCCACTTTGACTTCCAGCGGCTCACGCACGTCATGCTTAAGCATGATGACGTCGCCGACGGCCAGATTCATGACGTCTTCGCCGGTGACCATCGTGCGCCCCAATTCGACGATCAGTTTCACTTCGGCCTCGCGCACCCGCTCTATGAAGCGGTTTATCCAGGCGGTGTCCACTTCCAGCTGATCGCTCTGAAAGCCGGCGTAGAGCTTGGAGCGTATGGGCTCAATGGTCGAATAAGGCAGACAGACGATCAGGGTGCCGACGGTCTGCTCCAACTCGACTTCGAACTTGACCACGATCACCACTTCGGTGGGGGCCACCACCGAGGCGAACTGCGGGTTGGTCTCTCCCCGCACGTAGCTCAAAGTCAAAGGATGAACCGGGCTCCAGGCTTTTTCCAGATCCTCAAGGGCCATTTTTATGACCTTGGTCACCAGCCGCGACTCGATGGGCGTGAAGTCGCGGCCTTCGACTTTGATATAGCCGCGCCCGCTGCCGCCGAAGAAGCTGTCGACGAGATTGAAGACCAGCTTGGTTTCAATGACCATGATCGCGTGACCGCGCAAAGGGTCGGCCTTGAAAATATGGAGACTGGTCGGCACCGGCAAAGCCCGCATGAATTCGCCGAACTTGATCATGTCGATGGAGAAAGCCGAAATGTCGATGACCTTGCGCAAGGCGGTGGACATGGTCTGGCGAAAAAAACGGGCGAAACGGTCATTGATGATTTCCAGGGTCGGCATACGCCCGCGGATGATGCGGTCCTGACTGGTCAGGTCGTAGGGCGTAATGCCTTCGCTGTCGCCGCCGTCGTCGGTTTCGGTTTCGACCTCGCCGCCGCCCATGCCCTTCAAAAGAGCGTCGACCTCGTCCTGAGTCAATATTTTGGCCATGACCACCTCATTCTGATTCTGGCTTGTCGGCTTGTCGGGGCAGCCCCTCGCCAGGCAAAAAATGTGATTTTTGCCTGGCCGCCGACTTTCCGCCCTCGCCGCCAGTCGCTTCGCTCCGTCAGCCCTATTTTAATTCTGGCTTGTCGGCTTGCCGGGGCAGCCCCTCGCCAGGCAAAAAATGCGATTTTTGCCTGGCCGCCGACTTTCCACCCTCGCCGCCAGTCGCTTCGCTCCGTCAGTGCTATGGGCTGACCTGCTTTTAGATTATTGGACGACGAACTCCGAAAAATAGATGTTTCTGATCTTCCCGCTTGTGAGCTGAATGTTGATGCGGTTCAGCATCTGGTTGCGCAGCCTCATTTTGCCGTCCAGAGTGGCGATATCGTCGTAGGAGAGGCTGGAAAGAAGCAGGAGAATCGTGTCGCGGAACTGAGGCATCTTAGTGTTTATTTCATTGGCCAATTCCGGCGTTTCGGCCTCAAGGCTCATGGTCATCTTCAAAAAGCGGCGGCCGGAGCCGTCGTTGAGATTGACGACAAAAGGCTTGAACTCAATGTTCTGCGGCCCCAGAGCCTCTTCTCCGCCCCCGCCTTCAGTCGAACCGGCTTCGCCGCCGGAGTGGGACGAGCCGCTCGTTTTGCTCTTCGGCGCCTCTATCGGGGGCTCTTCCTCTTCACCATGGGCCGCGGCGCCGGCGGAAGCGCCGCCCGCCGCCGCTTCAGAGGCGACTTCAGCGCCGCCGCCCAGAAATTTCATGGCCGCGAAAGCGCCGCCGCCGCCGACGGCCATAGCCAGCGCCACAATGATTATCAGCTTTAATTTGCTGCCTTTTTTCTCGGTCACGGCTTCTTCTCCGCCGCTTTCCGCCGTCTCTTCCGGGGCCGGCCTGCTTTTTTCTTTTTTAGCCATATCATACCTCCCTTATTATAAAGTGCGATTTTTGCCTGACTGGCCTTTTGTCGGCCTCGCCGCCGGCCGCTCCGTCATCGCCCCAACCAGGAACCCGGTTCCGGCTTGTAGATCACAATTTCCAGGCGGCTGTTTTCCTGGCCCCGCCCGGCCGAATCATACGGCGCGACCGGAACGTCCGGCGCGACCGGAACGTCCGGCGCGACTTCCCCCGTCACAGGGCGGGAACCGCCGTAAGCCGCGAGGCGAAACCTCTTTTCCTCCAGGCCCAGCGAGACCAGATAGGCCATAACCAACTGCGAACGCCGCATGGATAGCGCGTAAGACGCCGGTCCCAGGCCGCCTTCAAGTTCGGAAAAGGGGTTGGTGTGGCTCTCGACGCTGACCGGAAGCCTGATTGAGCTCAGAAAAAGAGCCATTTTCCGCAGCAGCTCCATGTTGGCCTCCCGCAGAAGAGTGTTGCCTTCGGGGAACAGAATCTGGCCGTCCCAGCGCATCACCAGCCCCCGGTTGTCTCTGAAGACGGATATGCCGTCTTCGACTTCATCCCGCAGCCGCTGATAATCAAGGACACGCGCGGCTTCAAGCTGGAAAATGGCGTTTTTTATTTCCGCCTGATCGAACATGGCTTCTTCCGGCAGGCGGTCGATATCGGCCAGCAAATCCAGCGCCGGGGCCATCAGCCCGCGGTTGGAATATAAAAGCGTCCCGTCGCCGGCCTGGAGGGTCACGGTCTCGCTCTCTTCCAAAGCCCCGTCCGGAAACATGAACGCGGTCTGCGGATCTCGGCTGGTCACGCTGACGAGCATGACCAGAAAGGTCAGAAGGAGCGTGACCATATCGGCGAAAGTGGTGGTCCAGGAAATCCGCCCCCGGGGGAGCCCCTGGCTTTTTTGGCGCGAACCGGCCGCCGCGGCCGTTTTCCTGACGACGCTCACCGGCCGCCTCCGGAATTTTCGTCGCCTCGGATCAAAAAATCGAAACCCTGAAAGTTGTAGCTCGCCTCCCGGTCAGCCAGATCATCCAGTCCGCGGCCTTTGAGGCCGGTAAAGTCCAGCACCAGGTCGACCCGGTTGTTTCCGGCCCGGCCGGCCGGCGTCATATTGGAATGCATGGGCTTTTGCCCGGCATAAGCCATGGCCGTCAACCTCTCCGGCCTGAGCCCGCCCGGGCCGGCCAGAAAATCGAGCACGGCCAGGGCCCGGGCGGCGGAAAGGTCCCAATTGTCGCCGACGCCTTCGGTCGTGGGCGGCCATCTGTCGGTATGGCCCTCCACGGTGATGGGCACGTTGTTTGAAGCCATGATCTGCCCGAAGGCTTTAAGGGTTTCGGCCATGGAGGCGGTTATTTCGGCCGTGTCCGGGCGGAAGAGAAGCCCCGCGGAAAGAGAGACTATTTTCTGGCTCCGCGTATGGATAATGCGGGCTTCGCGCTCCAGCGCGGCCGGGGCCAGCAGGGCCCGAATCCTGGCCAGCTCCGGCTCCTGCACCAGTAAAAGGCCGCCGGAATCAGGGCCCAAACTTTCATCCGGAAGGCCCGTCGCTTCGCCCACAGCCAGACGCCCGCCGAGAGCGGAGCCGAAATTATGCTCTATCGAGGCCACGGCCGCGGCGTAGCGGGTTTCATCGAAATTCGACCGGCTGACCAAAACGACGAAAAAACTGACCAGAATCAGCATGACCGTGGTTAACAGCAACGTCGTGCGGGCGCCGCCGTCCTCCCGCCCCGTCGTCTCCGGCCGCCGACTGTTCATAGCCCTGCCCGCCTTCTACCTGAAAATGGAAATACGGGCCGAGGGCGGCAAAAAAGCGTGGAGCTTCTGTTCGATTATGCGGGGGTTGTCGCCCCGGCACAGGGCCAGGAGACCCTGAACAATAAGTTCCTTGATCATGGTTTCATCCTGGGAACGGGCCCGGAGCTTGCCGGCGATGGGGATGAAGACCACGTTGGACAAAATGGCCCCGTAAAAGGTGGTGACCAGGGCTAAGGACATGGCCGGGCCGATGCTGGAAGGGTCGTCGAGTTGCCGCAGCATGGAGATGAGCCCCAGGAGCGTGCCGATCATGCCGAAGGCCGGGGCGAAGTTGCCCATGGTCTGAAAAATGTCGGCCCCCAAGCGATGCCGCGACTCCTGAAAAGAAATTTCCGTCTCCAATATCTCGTTAATGGCCTGGGGTTCAAGGCCGTCGATGGTCAACTGCAGGCCCTTTTGCAGGAAGGGGTCGCTGATGTCTTTAAGATTCGATTCCAGAGACAGAAGCCCTTCCTTGCGGGCTTTGGCGGCGAAAATGGCGAATCCGGCGATTATTTCGCCGATGGTCGTGGTGCGGGCGACAAAGGCGTTTTTCAGCACCGACATGGTATTGAGGCAGTCGCGCAAAGGGTAGCTGATCATGGTGGCGCAGGCGGTGCCGCCGCAAACGACCAATATGGAAGGCAGGTCATAGAAGGCCTCCAGCCCCACGCCCATGGTCATGGAGACGAGAAGAAGGCCGATGGATGAAAAAATTCCTATGATGGTCGCGATATCCATAAAGGCCGCCTGAAGAAAAAGAAGACGCCTGAAGAAAAAGAAGCCGCGGGCGCCGCCGCTTAAAAGCCGCCAAACCCGCCTTCGGCGGATCGCCGCCAGAGCCGTGTCGCCAAACCCTCGTCGCCAGTCCCTTAAATAAGCAATAATCATGCCTATAAAAGGCCGTCTGGCTAATTTTCACGACCGGCCTCACTGATAAGGCTTAACCGGTTTGGCCGGCCAGCCGCTCTCGCTTCTGGCTAGCGCCCTGTGCGGTTAGAAGGAACTAACCGCACAGGGCGCTATTGGACTGTGCGGTTAATTCCGTCCGCACAGGACGCTTAGGAGGCCAGCCTTAAAATTATATCACAATTTACTTCAAAGAGTATATGTTTAAATAATTTCATATCATAATCCAGGCCGCCGGCGAGGCCAAAAAAACAGGCCGGTTTCCCCGTGGCCTTCAGGGGCAAACCGGCCTTTTTAATGCGGCTATTCATATAGTTTTTTCCCACATCATTGATGATGTGGGGGCAGTTTCAATCCCTTTTAATCAGGGTTCCATTCATAATGGCTTCCATGAGGTGAACAGGAAAATGCTGGGGTTTCAATCCCTTTAAATGCAGGGCTCCATTCTAAAAAAAATCAAACGTCTAAAAAAACTCAAACGCGCCCGTCGAAAGAAGCGCCGACGGCCTCCGGGCGGGTGTAGCGGTCGAGCCCGGCGCTCATCTCCAGATTGGCGCGAGTGCGGGCCACGGCGTTTGCCGCCGCGAAGGCCGGGTCGTTATACGGATCGTCGATATAACCAGGCGCGCCTGACCTGATTCGGGGCGCATCGGCCGTCGCCTGGAAGCTCCTTAAACGCCCCATGGCGTTCTGGGCCGCATAGGCCGGGTCGAAATAAGGATCTTCAGTCATCAGGGGCGGCCCGGCCTGAACAAAATCGACTTCGGCCGGCTCAAGGCGCCCGGTCAGGTCCGCCATGGCCTCCTGGGCGGCCCGGGCCGGATCATAAGGCATGTAGCGCCCCAAAGGCAAGCGGCCGGGCAGAGGCGAGCGGGTCGGCGGGGCGGAAATGCCGGTCGTCCCGGCCTCTTCCGCCTGGGCCGTGAGACTGGCTCCCCAGGCCCGGAATTCCGGCTGGAGATGTTGCGTCCTGACCCCGTTTTGGGCGTATTGATAGGGCAGCGCGTCGTCCCAGTATTGGGCCGCTTGAATGATTTGCTGCGGATGGCGCGCGATGGAGGCTTCGTTTTTAGGGTCGGCCGTGGGCTCGCGGCGCGGCTCTATATTCAGATAACGCTGAATGGCGTCTATGACCGTGTCGACCCGGGACGCGGGGGCCTCGAACACGTCCAGCCGCATCCGCCGGCCCGGTTGACGGCCCGGCAGAGGCGTGAAGTCGAGCACTTCCGCGACCGGCTCATTGGCGACCGTGGCCACGGGCGCCGAAGCCCGGCCGGAAGCGATCGTGTTCTGAAGGCTGTTGGGATTGACGACCGTATGCTTCAGGCGGTCGTCGACCGCCTCCCGGACCTGGCTGAAAAGGCCGGCCACAGTCGAGACGCGAGGGGAGATGACGGGACTGGCGTGCTGAGGATCTTTGAGCATGGCCTTCTCCTTGAATATAAAGAGTTTGCCATATCCCTGGCGGAAGCAAAAAAAACGCGCCGCCGCGGCCTCCCGGCCTCCGCCGGTCAAGCGCCGCGGGACGCCTGCCTGGCGATCTCGCTTGCTTCAGCTTGCTCTCATCCATTGAGACGCTTCAATTATATCAACACTCCCGCCAAACGTCAACCAGGGCGGAGCCCTGAAAATCATGCAATGGATGTATTTTCAATGGTTTTTGTGCTACACTCGATTGCAGTTACAAATTAATCTGGTAATTTTAGGATGGAATTCAGGTGCTTAGAACCCATGAGGATGAGAAGGCAACTGCCAAAATAGCTCGCTATGAGCCCAAGGCGGAGATGAAAACGACCTGATAATATTGCAAGGAGTTGACCACATGGTCTCAGAAATCAGTTTGGAAAAGATAAAAAAACAAGCCGAAGAGCACTATGCCAATGGTGATTTTTACTGTTCGGAAGCGATTGTCTCGGCTATCAGAGACAATTTTCAGGCGGATATCCCTTTAAGCGCTATAGCCATGGCCTCTGGGTTCCCGGTGGGCGTGGGCGGCTCTAAATGTATTTGCGGCGCGGTTTCCGGCGGCATCATGTGCCTGGGTCATTTTTTTGGACGGACAACGCCGAAAGATGAACGCGTGAATAAAGCCATGGCCCTGGCGGGTGAACTGCACAGCAACTTTAAAACCAACCATAAGGTTCTGTGCTGCAAAATATTAACTAAAAATATGGACTTGGGGTCTGCTGACCACATGCGGCAATGCATCAGTTTTACTGGCGAAGTTGCTGAAAAGACAGCTCATATTATCGCCCGCGAACTTGGAATTCGCTTTATCTGACGCTCTTTTAGGCTTTCGCCGGACTTGTTCGGCACTCTGCTCAGTGTGGGTGATGTATTTTGCCCTTGCAATGATTCAATACAAAAGAAGAAGTCGCCGCCTGAATTGATCAGGCCGCCTCTTAAAAGGCTTACGGGGTACAGCGGGGCTGTTGCGCAAGTCCGCTATTATGAGGTGAGACCATGAATCAAACGCCGTTATTACAAAAATTATCGTTCCTGGATCGGTTCCTGACTCTGTGGATATTTCTGGCCATGGCGGTCGGGGTTATATTGGGCTGGGCCGCTCCGGGCATCAAAGAGGTCATCAACATCTTTCAGGTCGGCACGACCAATATCCCCATTGCCATAGGCCTGATTGTCATGATGTATCCACCCCTGGCCAAAGTGAAGTATGAGCGACTTGGCCAGGTCTTCAAAAATAAAAAAGTCCTCGGGCTTTCTTTAGTTCAGAACTGGCTGATTGGGCCGGTTTTGATGTTCCTTCTGGCCATTGCCTTTTTGTCCGGCAACAACCATTACATGGTGGGGTTGATATTGATCGGCCTGGCCCGTTGCATTGCCATGGTTATTGTCTGGAACGATCTGGCTGGGGGCGATAGGGAATACTGCGCCGGGCTGGTGGCCTTCAATTCCATTTTCCAAGTTCTGTTCTTTTCCGTCTACGCCTATGTCTTTATCACCGTTTTACCGGATTGGTTTGGCCTGGGCGGGGCGCTGGTCGACATCAGCATGGGGCAGATTGCCGAGAGCGTCTTCATATATCTGGGCATTCCTTTTATCGCCGGTGTGGCCTCCCGTATTTATGGATTGAAAGTGAAGGGACTGGATTGGTATGAAAAAGTCTTTATCCCCCGCGTAAGTCCCTGGACTCTGCGGGCACTCTTGTTCACCATCCTGGTCATGTTCTCGTTGAAGGGCGAATATATTATTGCCCTGCCCCTCGACGTGGCGAAGGTGGCTATTCCCCTGCTCATTTATTTTCTGATTATGTTTTTGATGTCTTTTTATATGTCCAGACAAATAGGGGCCAGCTATGAAGAAGCGGCCACCCTGTCTTTTACGGCCGCATCCAACAACTTCGAACTGGCCATTGCCGTGGCCATTGCCGTCTTTGGCCTTGATTCCGGCGAAGCCTTTGTGGCGGTGATCGGGCCGCTGGCGGAAGTGCCGGTGCTGATTGGCCTGGTTCATGTTTCTCTGTGGCTTAAACGGAGATGGTTTTGAACATCGCGCCCCAGTTTACATCTCAGGGCCATCTCCAGGGCCTCGCAGAGGACAGGATGCGACAGCATCCGCGGGCCCCGCGCGGCTAAGCGCCGTTCGGAGGCCAGGCTATCTGGTAGAGGCGGGGCCAGAATTTGCCGGTCAGCCACAGGCTTTGGCCGTCCGGCGCGAGGGCCAGCCCATTGAGCACAACATCCGCCGGCGCCAGCCGCCTATCGAGGCCGTCGCGCTCGGCCAGCCGGCGGAGGGGGGCGGCGTCCAGCCAGAAACGGACCCGGCCGTCAGACAGATCAATAGCCGCGACCAGGTCGCTTTCATAAACGTTGGCCAGCATCAGGCCGGTCGCCGGGTCCCACTCCAGCTCGTTCAAGCCTCTCACTTCGCGCCCGTCGTCATGAACCCTGAGAGCGGCGCCGGCCGGAGCGAAATCGCCGGGCCGGTGGGGGCGAAGGAAAGCCGAACCGTCCGACCGCCATAGGCGGCCCCCGTCCCAGCCCAGCCCCCAGCCTTCACCGTCATAAGACAGGCGGCGCGCCGGAGTCAGGTCGTCGGGGTTCAGGACGAAAACGGTTTCGTTGCGCCAGGTCAAAAGATATATTTCGCCCTCGGCCAAAGCCGCGCCTTCGGCGAAAAAATGACCCGGCGGCCGAAAGGCCTGTTGCGGCGCCGAGGCGGGAAGCGCGCCGAAACTCCAAC
>JAISRV010000309.1 GCA_031273445.1 Candidatus Adiutrix sp.
GTTCCGGCCTTATCCGCCGCCAGCCCGGCCCCGGCCGGCTCTCCGGCCGCCCCGGCGCTCCGCCAGCGACCTGTCTCCGGCGCCCGGCAGGCGCCCTGACATTCATTCGGCGGCGGCGATTTCCGGGTCAAGTCCGGCACGGCCGAGCAGGCCAAAAATGGAACCAGCAAAACGACCAAGCTTATAAGTTTCAGACGATTAAGGATGAAGTCGGTCATGTGAATAAGCCTTTTCGGTTAATTAATATTTAGATTCGCGAACAAAAACGCGCCCAAGCCGGAGGCCGGGCGTAATACGTAATAGACGAGAGAGAGCAAAAAACAGGCCAACTCTGGGATATAAAGAGCTTCAGTCAACTTTATATTTTCTGCCCGCATGAGCTTGCCCTGGCCTGAAAATAAACTTTGAAGGATGGGCGCTTTTCCTAAGGGCTGTATCAATTATTACTCGGGCATCCTAACATAAAGGAGACCAAACCGCCAAGAACTTTTTAAGGCCAAGCGACACGGCTCAAAGGCCACGGACAAATCGAGCCGGACGAAGCGCCGTTAATTTCAAAACCAGAAAGATTACGCTCTTTGCTTTCCCAGGTTGCCGGACTCATGACTCATAGATGTTAATAGATGTAAATAGATGTTAATAGATGTTAAATGAGTAGAGAGAGCAAAAAAAAGGCCTGCTCTGGAGTGGAAAGAATTTCGGTCAACTTTATGTTTTCTGCCTGTGTGAGCCTGACCTGGATTGAAAATTAACTTTGAATGACGGGCGCCTTTTTTAGGGCTGCATCAATGACTACCCGGTCATCTAACATGAAGAAGACCGAACCGCCAAGAGCTTTTTAACATAGCTTTTTAAGGCCGGCTTTTTATAGACTATACAGTACGAGAGTATCGGCCGCTTTGAGATAACGAACCCGGAAATGCCGCCGGAGGCCATCGGCGGCAAATTCTGCCGCCTTGACGTCAATATGACCGTGGACGGCCGGCGGATGGATTTGGAAATACAGGTCCAGGACGAACATGACTTCCCTGAGCGCTCGCTTTTTCATTGGGCGCGGGAATACAGCGCCGCGCTCGGCGGAAGCATTGGAGGCGCCGATTATGGAACAGGTCATCAGGGCCTACCGCGACTGACGAGTTTAAGAGGCTGGAACGCATGAGGTCGGATGCGCGGCAATCGGCCGGGCGCTCTTCCACAAAATGGCCGTCGTAATCCTTTGAGTCCTTCCAAGCGCTCAGGGGCGTGTAATAGTCGGCCGACAATCGCAGCCAGTCATACCAAGCCTCAAGGCCGGCCCCGCCCCGGGTGTGGCTGCGCGAAAAATCCTGATCCAGAAAGACGTTGTAACCCAAAGCAAAATTCTCGCTGAGGAAAAAACGCTGCCCCAGGCCGAAGTTAGCGATGACCCGGTCATTGGCCATCGTGCGCAGACCCGCTTGGGCGAAGAAAGTCGTGTTCTCGCTGTCGTAAAGGGGATAGAGAAAATCGCCGGCGCCGGTCGCCTCGCCCTGGCCGTTGACCCGCAAACTGAGGCGGGCTTTGCCGTAAGCGCTCAGCCGGCGGTCTGTCTCCGGCGGCCGGCAGGCGCCCTGACATTCATTCGCAGGCTGACAAGTTTCAGGCGATTAACGAAGAAGCCGCTCATGAGTCGCTCCCTTATTGTCTATTGTCGACGCAAAATAAAAATGTCCGGGTTCCAGCCGGAAAGCGGCTTCAGGGGCCGGGGCAATTGCCCGGAAAAATTATTGTCTGTTGCAAAGCTTGGCGAATAACGTGTGAAAATTGGCGGGAATTAGCAATACTAACCAGTTGTTGCCCCCAGGGCTTTTTGTTGAAGCTCGATATAACGCTCCCGGATGGCGGTCAGATTGTCCTTACGCTGACGGAGGATCAACTTTTCGAAGTGACTGCCTTTACCGGCCAGGCGATTGGTCAGCCTGGCCGAGTGACTTTTCAGAAAGTCCCTGAAAGCGTCCAGGGGCAGCCCCGCCTCTTTTTTCTTGGTGGGGTAGGTCTGGGCGCTGGCTTCATAGCCTTTGGGATCATTGACGATCACGTTTAGGCACTTGGCGGCGTCATCAAGTTGAGCCGCCGCCGTCTTCAAGCTTTGCGCTTCTTCCGGAGAGTTTGCGTCATATTTCAACGCATGACGAATCATGATTCTTTCGCTATCCAAGAGCGCATGAATATCTTTTTCAGCGGCCTGTCGGCGGAGAAAAGACAATGTTTTGCCGCAACTTTTCTCCTGATCTTTGTATGGCCGACTTTCCAGAACCTGTCGGCGAGCTTTCCAGTCCCGGTTTAAATGCTCGAATAGTTCAGCGGTCAAGCCAGCCATCACCGAACTCCTCATTGGCCTCTGACAAATCCCAATCAGAGTTTCTTACGTATTCGGCGCCGTATATTTCTTTCGCCGCCATGACCAGATGAGGGGCCATGGGCAGCATTTTTAATAGACGCATTTCTTCGTCATGATCGCCGGCGTCCGAAGCTTCAAGAGAAGCCCGGATAATTTCAGCCTCTTCTTCCAGGGTCAGTTTAGCCATCATTTCACCGCCTTTCTTGCGAAAATTCTAATCAGAACCGCAGCGGGAAAGCGCCCGCGTATTGTATTGCAACATAATCAGAACGGTTTGGCAAGGGGTTCCCGACTTCGGTGCTCTTGACTTCACCCCCCTCTAGGCAGACCGAGGCCTTTCGTGCTATTGATGGTTTGACAGGTCGGCGGGGCAACAACGCTGGGGCCTGTCGGAAGCGCCGGAAAACATAGGTAGGTAGGGCTTTTCACCCTGATATAAATTAAGTCGTCAAGCGGGGCCGTCTTCCCCGGAGGGAGAGGCGGCCCCTCATAAAACCGCGGCTACCGGCGACAAACAACATTGTAAAAGTAGCCGGAACCGGCCGACAGGGCCTGCTCCAGCAGCCGCTGGCCGAGATCGCCGGAATCCCAGCGGTTAGACGATTGCGGCCCGTAGGCGCCGTCGGGGTGGCGGCGGTAAGTCTGGCCATAGGTCAGGCGCGGGCTGAAGCGCATCCGCGAGGCCCGCGCGTAAGCCGACTCGTCCGTTTCAGCCGGGCTTAAGCCCGGCCAGACCCAGCAGCCCCAAAACCGCGCCGGCCGCGCCGGACGTTCCGGACGCGCCGGACGTTCCGGACGTTCCGGACGTTCCGGCCGTATCCGCCGCCGCCCCGGCGCGGCCCCGGCCGGCTCTCCAGTCGCCCCGGCCGCCCCGGCGGACGGCGAATACGGCGCGGCCCCGGCGTTCCGCCAACAGACATTGCGGACGATGGTCGACAGGTTGGCCAAGAGGCTTTTGAAGCTGTGTACAATCGCTTCCGCTTATGGTTTCCTTGTTGATGCTTTCTTGCGAGCGCTTTCAGATTTTTGAGCCGGAGCCGCAGGGTCGCAGGGTCGTTTTAGCGGCCGAGGCGTTGTGATATAATAACCGGGTCCATCGTCATGCGGACCGAGCGGCCGGATGAGGCGGCGGCTTGCTCCCGTCAGAAGCCGCATCCGCGCCCTAACGGATTGTAACCGTATATTCTCAAGGGGCTTATGAAAATTTTCTTTCTTCTGATCATCGGCGGCTACGCCTTTATAAATGCCTGGATACTCTGGTGGGTCTGGCGGGCTCTGGCTGGAACCGGGGCGCTCAGGCTCTGCGTTTTTTTCGTCATCCTCATATGGTCGCTCTGTTTTCCCCTATTGTACAAAAGCCCCGGGAACTCTTGGCCTGAAATAGCCTTGTTCCGCGCGGGCGCGTTTTGGCTTGGAATATTCATCTATGTCTTTGCTTTGGCGCTGCTTGCGGATGCCTATGGTTTGGCCGGCAAGTTCCTGGGCCTTGCCTCCGCGAATAGGCCCCGCCTTCAGACCTGCCTGTTCGTTATCGGCCTGCCCTTTCTCATTGGATGCGCGGGCTGGCTGAACGCCGCCTTCCCGGTGGTCAAAAAATATGAACTCGCCGTCAGGGTTGACCGGCCTATCCCGGAGTCAGACAAAGGGCTGACGATCGCGGCCATTTCCGACCTGCATCTGGGAAAGACCATTACCGCCGCCAGACTGGAGAGAGCGGTCAATTTGTTGCTGCCCCATAAGCCCGATGTGGTCTTTTTTCTTGGGGATATGCTGGACGATCATATCAGACTGGATATTGAAGGACTGCGGACGGCCTTGTCCCCTCTCAGGCCGCGCCTGGGTCTCTGGGGCATTGCCGGAAACCATGAATACCATGCCGGCGACGACATCGACAAAAGCCTCGCGGTCCTGGAGCAAATCGGCCTCAACATGTTGCGCGACGAGTGGCGTGTTTTAGACGGCGGGCTGCTGCTTGTGGGACGCGACGACCCGGCGGGGGAACGGTTAAACGGCAGGAAGAGGAAAAGCCTGGACGACATCCTGCGAACCGTGCCGGATGTTTTTCGGGATTTTCCGCTCATCGTGCTCGATCATCAGCCGAATGACCTTGGCGCAGCGCAAAAGGCCGGAGCCGCGCTGCAACTGTCCGGGCATACGCATTACGGGCAAATCTGGCCTTTCAACCTGGTGGTGGACAGGCTTTTCGAAAACGCGCGCGGACGCTCCAGGCGCGGGGAAACCCATTACCTTGTTTCCGTTGGAACCGGAACCTGGGGGCCGCCCATACGGAACACCGCGCGGCCTGAAGTCCTGCTGGCCCGCATACGGTTTTTACAGCGCGACGGACCGGAAACCGGCCATTCTCAATCAGCATTACCCCCGGGCCATACACTGGCAGATTAATTGTTTTAGATTACGAAAATCCCGCGGTTGGTTATTGGGAGCTTGCCTTAAAAGGCTCCTGGCAACATATGTCATTTTCGCTGATCCGGCGATCTGTTTGCCTTCTGCATCACAAACCTTAAAACATGTATTTATAACCTGGGATAATACAGGCTTACCTTGAATTAAATCCAGCCATCTCCCTGATCCGTATTCCAATTTCGCTTTTCCGCCGGTCAGGCAATTCAGGCTTTGATTAAACCTTTGCTTAATTTCCTCGTGGCCGCAAAGCGTTGCCGTCTGTTTGGAGTGATCAGAAAAATTAGATGCGTTCAGCAGTTTGGCTAAGGCATCATCCGGCGATTTGAAGTCATTTAGGTTGCTGAATTTCTCAATCCATGTTTCTTTACATTCTTCTCTTATTGAAACTATCACTTGATTGGCCACATCAAGGTAAAGGCGCGCCTGGGCTGTTTGTAATATTTTTTGTTTCAATTCTTCAAAAGTGACTTTTAAGTGGGTTGACTGAGATAGATAATCAGGATCAAGAAAATAATTCTCAATTTCACGTTTCCGCCATATCAATAGATTATATTTGGCAGGATCAGGAAAACAATTCCAGCAGTCGTCAATAATACTATCCTGATGATGATCACGGTCAATGAGAAAATAGTAATGAGGATGAGAAGCGGCCAGAGCCTGGGCAGCGCTTTTTATATGGAATGAAGGGCCCAGCCACTTAATTGTAATCGGGGTGGGCTGATCTTCAAACAAAACATCCAATACAGACGGATCAAATGATTTTTGGCTGTCGCCTTCCACATATAGAATATGTTTGCTGAGGCCTGAAACCTCATCAGAGTCTGGTTCAAGTCTTACATTAATATTCTCCATCTTGATCCTCAAACGCCAGAATAAGGCGGCGGTCTTTATTGACCGCGGCCATTACATCTTCAGAGTGGGTGGCTATAATATATTGATTTTTAGGCATATATTTAACCAGGTTTCTTATGACGCCTTTGTGCCATTGTGCATTAAGGTGCAGTTCCGGCTCATCAATCATCACTACGGCGGGTTGGCTTTTGGTGTAATGCCAGACCATAAACATTGTTGAAATAATTTCTTTTTGTCCTGAACTCAATCCGTCGAAGGAAAAAGATTCCCCGCCGTCTTTGGGCCTTACGCGGATATCAAGAGTATTGTCGCCAAGAGGCTGAAGTTTATTGATGGTTCCGCCATTGGCGTAATCCGACATCAGTTCATTCAGTTTATTAATGTCGTCAGACTTATCGGGGTAAGCCTGAAAAGCTTCAAACAAGTTCGCATTGGCCATCAGCGAGAGTAATATTTGATTTTTAAATACGCTAATAGGGGCGTCTTTTCGCGAAATATAGCTGCCGACTCCATTATGACGTTCGGATTTCAACAGGGAGCCAATTTCAAGATTACCCTCCTGAATTTTACGATAGCTGTGAAAAAGCAGAAACGGCTTAATGACGACCGGATTAGAAGTCAGTCCGCAGATCGATTCAATGAAAAAATTGAGGTCAATCATTGATGAGTCGAGCCCATTATCACGACACATTTTATCCGTCAAACTCGTTTCAGCTCGTATCGCGCCAGTGCGTTCAATCGTTATGCTTGCGTCGATATGTTCATTTCCGATATCAATCACGCCTTTTATTGATGTTTGCTTTGACCTGGAATTTATAACAATGTCCAATAGATTGCTTTGCTTTAAAATTGACGCTTTATCATAGCTGAACTTGCTTTTTCCAGATTCCAGAATAAAAGCCAGCATCAATAGAGAACAACATTCCAGAACCGAAGTCTTGCCCACTCCATTTTGGCTCCCTAGCGCAAATATGTCCGGATCATCCGCCATACGTGGCCTGGGGAAATCAAGCTTCAAATTCTCGATTCCCTTATAGCCGTTAATTATGAGCGACCTTATCCTTATCGGAGCAGAACCGCTTTTATAATGTTTTTTTGCGCGCATGTTTATCACCCATTATCGACGATCTATGCGGTTCGGCCTTTCTTTCCCTCGTTCCGCTCAAATCCGGCGGCCGCCCCGCAGGTATTTGGCCCAGGGCCGTATGTGCGGCAGGCGGTGGGGGGGGTGCAGTTCGGGGTCGAGGGGGGTATCGGCGGCCAGGCGGCGCACCGGCTTCGTCGGGGCCGGGCGCGGCCGCTCCTCCGGCTGCTGACGCCAGACGCCCGGGTTTTCCCGCACCGGGTCGTCTTTGAACATATAGCGCCTCATGCTGACGTTCTGCATCAGCCCCACGGCCGCCACCGTCACCACCAGGGAGGTGCCGCCATAGCTGATGAAAGGCAGGGGTATCCCCACCACCGGCAAAAGGCCGGTCACCATGGCCACGTTGATGAAGACCTGCCAGAACAGAAAAGAGGTCAGCCCCACGGCGATGAGGCTGCCGAAACAATCCTTGGAACGGCGGGCCACCTGAAGCCCGCAGCCAAGCAGCACCAGAAAAAGCGCCAGCACGGTCAGGCAGCCGACAAAGCCCCACTCCTCGGCCAGGGCGGCAAAGGCGAAGTCGGTCTCGGCTTCCGGCAGAAAGCCGTTTTTCTGCTGCGGTCCCGCCATGAAGCCGCGGCCGAAAATCTGCCCGCCGCCCACGGCGTTTTGGGACTGGAGTATCTGCCAGCCGTGGTTGGAGGGGTCGGAGGCCGGGCTGAGAAAGGTTTCGATGCGCCGCGCCTGGTGCGGCTTCAAAATGCCCCGGTCCACCAGAAAAGGCCACGAATCGGTGAGGGCCGCCAGGCCGACGACCCCCAGGGAAACCGCGCCGACCATGACCAGGCTCAAAACGAGCCTTGGACGCAGCCGAAAGGCCAGGAACATGGGCGCGCAAGTGGCCAGGAGATGGAGGGCGGTGCCGAGGTCGGGCTGTTTGTGGATCAAAAGAAAAGGCAACCCGATGATGAGGCCCGGCACGACCAGTTCCCGAAAGCCCAGTTCGGCGGACCAGTCCCTTTTGGCGAACCAGGCGGCCAAAGCCGCCACCACCACCACCTTGGCGGATTCGGAGGGCTGGAAGCGCACCAGCCCCAGGTCTAGCCAGCGAACGGCGCCGTTGATTTCAGTGCCGATCGCCAGCGTCGCGGCCAAAAGCGCCAGGCTTAGGCCGTACAGCGGCCAGATGAACCGCTTGAGGTATTGATAATCCACCAGAAGAATCACAAACAGGAGGCCCAGGGCCAGCCCCAGAAAACCCGCCTGACGCGCGAACCACGACCAGGCCTCGCCCGCATAATTGTAAGCCGAAACGCTGAAGAGATTCAAAAGCCCGCAACAACAGAGCGCCAGCATGGACAATATGAGCGGCCAGCAAAAATTTTCCAGCAAGCGGCGGTCGAGGCTCAAAAGCTTCATGGCGCGCTCCACACGGCGGGCTTGTCCGGCTGCGCCTGCGGGGGCGGCAGGACGCCGGCCACGATATTTTCGTCAAAATAGGCCGCCAGCATCCTTCTGGCCGCCGGCGCCGCGTTGGCGCCGCCGCCGCCGGCATGTTCCAGCAGCACCGTCACCACCACCTCCGGCCGGTCGGACGGGGCGTAGCCGGTGAACCAGGCGTGATCGCGAAAATTATAAGGCAATTTGCTTTTAGCGTAGCCCTGATAGCGCTTGAGGCTGACGACCTGTGAAGTGCCGGTTTTGCCGGAGACGTGGACGTCGGGCAAGGCCCCGCGGCGGCCGGTGCCCCCGGGCTCGTTGACCACCGCTTCCAATCCGGCCTGAACGGACTCGATGAACCGCGGCTCCACATTTATGGCGGAAATGAGCTCGGGCTCGAATTTTTCGACGACCTCGCCGTTGACGCCCACAATCTCCTTGACCAGATGAGGCCGGTAAAGGAAGCCGCCGTTGGCCAGAGCGGCGGTATACTGGGCCACCTGCAGAGGGCTGCAAAGCACGTAGCCCTGGCCGATGGACACCGGCAGGGTTTCGCCGGGCGCCCATCTCTGGTTAAAACGGCGCCTCTTCCAGCCCGTATCCGGAATCAGGCCGGCCTGTTCGGTCAGAAGGTCCATGCCCAGCTTGCGGCCCAGGCCGAAGAATTCACGCGCCCGCCTGGCCAGCCGGTCGACGCCCAGGCGGCGGCCCGCTTCATAAAAATAGACGTCGCACGAAACCATCAAGGCCTTTTTGAGATCGACCGGCCCGTGGCCGCCGCGGTTGTGGCAGCGGAAGTCGTGGTTGCCGAGACGCAGGGAACCGTTGCATTGGAAGACGGTCTCCGGGCTTATGACGCCTTCGGCCAGGGCGGCCAGGGCGACGACGATCTTAAAGGTCGAACCCGGCGGGTACTGCCCGGCCACGGCCCTGTTTTCCATGGGGTGGAAAGGGTCGTCCCGCAGCGATTGCCAGCGCTTGGAACTGATGCCGCCGACAAAGTCGTCCAGGCTGAAAGTCGGGCTGGAAGCCAGGGCCAGTATCTCGAAATTTCTGGGGTCCATGACGACTATCGCCCCGGCCCGCTCGCCCAGGACGGCCTGGCTTAAAGCCTGCAGCCGGCTGTCCAGCGTCAGGCGCACATTGTAGCCCGGCTCGGGCGGGACGGAACTGATCTCCCGCAACACCCGGCCGCGCGAATCCACCTCGCGCACCATGGAGCCGCGGCGGCCTTGCAAATAATGCTCCATGCTCTGCTCAACGCCGCTCTGCCCGATCAGGTCGCCCGGACGATGGATTTTTTCTCTTTTATACAGCAGCGCCGGCCCTTCCAGCCGGCGCCCGCCAG
>JAISRV010000387.1 GCA_031273445.1 Candidatus Adiutrix sp.
ATTGTAAAATCGCAAACCGACCGTCAGACCATCAGACGCCAATGCGTTCAAAAAACTCATGACCGGCCTCCCTGGCCTAAATGTAATTGGCTCGCTTTCCGTATGAGCCGAACGGAGGCGGACGGATGCCTCTCCGCGTCATATTATCTATCGGGTTCACGAATAATAAACATTAATTTTTTAATGTCGGAGGAAAGGCAGCCGCTTAAAGCGGGCGAAGCACTGCTGCGTCCGGCCGTTATTTCTCTATCCAGTAAGGAAATAGCTCGGCATAGGAGATCATCATGAAAAGGACAGCAAAAAAGGGAATAAATGTCGATTTATCTGGAAGCCGTTTGGGGGTTTTGGCGTTTGGGCATCATATAAGAGTCATATAAAGAATTTGATTTTTAATATTTTTCTGGTAGACTACTATAGAGGTTACTATCAGTTAAATAAGTTGAATTTAATCAACAAAAAGCCGGCCGCCGACTAGCGCGGCCCTGAAGGCGAATATCCGACGCCAACGGCGCGGACGATCTGACGTCCAAATCAAAATGACGCGGCCGGGCGAGGCCGCCAAAACAATTAGCCGCCTTGGGGCGGCTGGAGGAAGGCCATGCAGTTTTCAGTCACTTTCAGGCACATGGAGCCGTCGGAAAACTTGAAAGAATACAGCCGCGACAAGCTTTTGCGGCTGGAAAAATATCTTGATGCCGTCATAGACGCCGAGGTGGTCATGACCGTGGAGAAATTCCGTCATAAGGCCGAGGTTCTGATTTCAAGCGATGGATTGAAAATAAAAGCCGAAGAAGAAACCGAAGACATGTATTCAGCCATTGACATGGTGGTCGATAAACTGGAAAAACAGATCAAGCGACATCGTGAAAAAATGAAGACTCATAAAGGCGCCGCCGGCAAGAGAGATATTTCTCTTTCCGAAGGCGCCGACTTCAGCGCCAAGCCCGCGGATGAAGACGACGAGGCGGCGGATTCGCCGCCCATAGACCGCCGCTCCACCGTGACCCCTGAAGTCATGACGATTGAGGAAGCTGGATCCCGCCTGGCCCGCGGCGTGGCCGGGCAGATTATTTTCATTGACAGCGGCAACGCCCGGCTGTCGATCCTGCGCCAATCGCACAATGGCCAGCTGGAACTCGTCACCATCAACCATTAAGAACTTGTTTGCGGGCTTTTTGTTCTCCGGCCGGGCGCGAACACTTTTTAAGCGCGGGGAAGACAGTCTGATGCTCCTGACGGATTATCTTAAACCGGACTGCATAAAAACCGGATTTGCGGCGGCCGACAAGCGGACGGCCCTTGAGTTGTTGTGCCGCTTCATTGAGGAGAAGCATAACCTTGATTTCAGTGAGGTCTTGCGTGTCGTTCGCGAACGGGAAGCCCTGGGCAGCACGGGGGTGGGCGGCGGCGTGGCCCTGCCGCACGGCAAAAGCGCGCAGGCTAAAAAAACAGCCCTGATCATGGCGATTTCACCCGCCGGAGTTGATTTTGACAGCCTGGACGGCCGGCCAACCCATGTTTTCGTTTTAATGGTGACGCCCAAGAACGGCGAAGGAAGCGAACACCTTTCCATTCTGGCCCGTCTAGGCGCCATGTTCAAAGCCGCAGGCACGGTTGAAAATTTGTCCAAGGCCTCATCTTCAGAAGAGGTGTTCGCGTATTTAAGCGCCCGCGGACAATAGCGGCCTGGGATCATAAGTATCATTAAATATTGAAAGTATCCTTAATATTGAAAATCGCACTACAGCGGGACGACAGGATTTCAGCCAATGATGATGCCTCAAACCAACGGCCGCCTGATAGTCATAACAGGGCTTTCCGGCTCCGGCAAGTCCACCGCCCTGAAGGCCTTGGAAGATAACGGCTATCTCACCATAGACAATCTGCCGATCGTGTTGTTGCCGAAGGTTCTGGCCATTCGCAGAGAGAGCGGCGGCTTCATACGCTTAGCCGTGGGCATGGACGCGCGGGAGCCGGAGTTGGCGGCCCGGCATCAGTCCGTCTTCAGGGAAGTGCGCGACATGGGCTATGAAGTGGAACTGATTTTTATCGAGGCGGACGACGACGCGCTGGTCAAACGTTTCTCGGAAACGAGAAGACCCCATCACATGGCCCCGAGCGGCGACATTATTTCCGGCATCCGGGCCGAGCGGGAATATCTTCTGCCCTTAAGGCGCGAGGCCGGCGAAATCATAAATTCCAGCCTTTTGACCGCCGCCAAGTTGCGGGAAACAATCATAGATCGCTTCAGTCAGGAAGGCGAGAAACGTTCCATGGCGGTTGAGGTGCTTTCTTTCGGCTTTAAAAACGGCTTGCCGCCGGAAGCCGATCTGATGGTGGACGTTCGCTTTTTGCCCAACCCTTTTTACGTCGGGGAGCTGCGAAACCTTGACGGCCGCGACCGGGCGATTATAGACTATGTCATGGCCGCCCCGGAAGCCCAAGGGTTTCTCGACCGTTTCATGGCTCTGCTGACCTATCTTTTGCCCTTGTATCAGAAAGAGGGAAAATCGTATCTGACCATAGCCGTCGGCTGCACCGGCGGGCAGCACCGTAGCGTGGCTGTGGCCGGGTTTTTGTGGGAAGCCGTCTGCCGAATATTTGACGGCAACATTCACCTGCGTCACCGTGACATCATGTAGCCGCGCCAAAAGCCGCCGGCTGAAAAACGCGGTTTTTAGCCGGCGCGGGCGGTTTATGAACATTTGGATATTGCGACGCGTGCTTTTGTGGGCATGCGCCGCGAAAAGGCGCCGGGCGAGCCCGGTTCCAGAGAAGCGAACGGACGGCCATAATGATAGGCATCGTCATTGTCGCCCACGGTCAGTTGGGTCAGGCAATCGTGAAGACAGCGGAGTTTATTTTAGGCAGCCTTGAGGGCTGCGGCACTGTTTCCATCGACGGAGGCCGTAGCCCCGACACCATGCGACAGGCCATCAGCGTGGCCATAAAGAGCGTCGACAAGGGCAAAGGCGTGCTTATTCTCACGGATATGTTCGGCGGCACCCCCTCCAACCTCAGCCTCTCTTTCCTGGCCGAGGGGAAAGTCGAAGTGCTGACCGGCGTGAATCTGCCGATGCTGATAAAAGCCACCCAGGTTCGCGGCCAGATGAAACTGGCCGAAGCGGCCCAGACCATCGGCGAACACGGGCGCGGCAGCATTACCGTGGCCGGGGAAATGCTCGGCAAGGTTCCCTCCAAATGAGCGACAATTCTCATTTTGGCTTGAAGGCTTATCTATGACTCTGGTTTGGGCAAGAGTTGATCAAAAACTGATTCACGGGCAGGTATCCGTGGCCTGGACGCCGCACTTGAACGTTGACTCCATAGTCGTGTCTGATCATAACGCGGCTGAAGACGCCCGGCTGCAGAAAATCATGCTGCTGGGGTTGCCGCCGGAAATAAAATCAGCCGCTTTTGTTGAACCGGACGGCTTGACCGCCGCGCTGGAGGCGGCCGATAACGCTGGTCGGCGCGTGCTTCTGCTTTTCAAAGACCTTGACGGGGTTATGGCCGCAATTGAGGCGGGGCTCAGTCTCAACCGTCTGAATCTCGGCAATCAGGCCTATCCCCCGCACAGCCCTGCCGTCACCCAGCTGGCCGACACGTTTTTTGCTAGCCGTAGCGACCTTGACGGCCTGGCCCAACTGACGGCGGCCGGCACGGAACTTATATTACAGTCCCTCCCCACCAGCAAGGCCGTGCGCTGGACCGCAGCCGGACTAAAATGAGCGGGAGGCAGCAATGATTTTCGCCGCCGGCTTCTTGGGCCCGATCCTGATCGGGGCGGTCCTTAACCTCGACAAACAGGTTTTCGGCCCTTTCATGCTCAATCGCCCCCTGGTCACGGGTTTTCTTATCGGCCTGTTCCTGGATGAGTTGCACTATGGCGTCTGGATGGGTCTGTCGGTAGAACTTTTATGGCTGGCCACCATGCCCCTGGGCGGTCAAGTGATCCCCAACGGCGGCTTGGCCGTGGCCGCCTCGCTGGCCGGCTGGTTTTCCAGCGTTTTCACCCCTATCGGCCCAGCCTCAACCGAAGCCGGGCTGGTGCTTTCATTTATGACGGCGCCTCTCTGGGCCAAGGTGTTTACCTCCATTGACCACGTCAGCCGACGTCTCGCGCCGGGTCAGGTCATGGCCGCCGGTCGGGCGCTGGCCGAAGGCCGGGAGCCGCGCTTTTTCGCCCGTAATTCCCTGGGTTGCGTCGTAGTCTTTGCCGGCGCCACGCTTTTGCCGGCGGCCGCAGCCGCGGCCAACCTGCTCCTTTTGAATCATATAGCCCTGATGATGCCTAAAATGATCACGGTCAACCTGGGTGTTTTGTTTACCTTTGTGCCTTTTGTGGGGCTTTTGATCATGGCCGTCTCCCTGCCGCCCAGAACGGCGCCCTACTATCTGGCCGGCATGTTGGCCAGCCTTCTGGCCATCAGCGCCATCTGGCCATGAGCGCGCGTGTTGAAGAAAACAGCCGGACGCCGTTCGAGCTTGTTCGCCTGACCGTACTGGATCTCGCGGCGATTCTGGAGCTGGAACGAAGCGCCTACGCCCAACCCTGGACGGATCAGAATTTTCTGGGCGAATTTCAGCGACCCTTCACCGTGGCCATAGGCGCCAAAAGCGGCGAAACTCTGGCGGCGCAATGTTTTTTCTGGCTTATCGCCTCTGAGGCGCATCTTCTTAACCTGACCGTCGCCCTACCCTTCCGCAGAATGGGCCTGGCTCGTCGGTTGATAGCGGCCATGGCTTCCCTCGGCCGAAACGCCAGGGCGGAAAAAATTTTTCTGGAAGTACGGCCAAGCAATGTCGCCGCCGTTTCTCTCTACAAGTCGGCGGGTTTTACCGCTGAAGGCCTCCGTCCAGGCTATTACGAAGACGGCGAAGACGCCCTTCTGATGACTTTGGACATTACGAACTGGCGGCCGGGACCAAAAAATCATGACCGATACAATTTTAGTCGTCGATGACGAACGCGACATACGCCTGACCATAGGCGGTTTATTGGGCGATGAAGGCTACCTGGTGGCCCAGGCCTCTTCCGGTTCTGAAGCTCTGGAACGCATTGACGAATCAGCGCCGGAACTGGTGATCCTTGATCTGTGGATGCAGAACGCCGAGCAGGGCTTTGACGTTTTGACGCGCATCCGGGAGGAATACCCGCATCTGCCGGTAGTCGTCATAAGCGGTCACGGCAATATTGAAACCGCCGTTCGCGCCGTAAAACTGGGCGCTTTCGACTATATCGAAAAACCGCTGTCCGCCGATAAGCTTCTGCTGACCGTGGAAAGAGCTTTGAGTTTTCGGCGGCTGTCGGCGGAAAACCAGATATTGAAAACGCGCTCCAAATCGGCCTCGGTCATGATCGGCCAAAGCCGGCCCCTGGCCGAACTGATGCGTAAAATCGAAGCGGTGGCCCCCACCCCGGCCTCGGTGCTCATCACCGGCGAAAACGGGGTCGGCAAGGAACTGGCCGCCAGGACAGTGCATTTGTTGTCGCAACGGGCCGACCGCCCCATGATTGAGGTCAACTGCGCGGCCATCCCGGAGGAACTGGTGGAAAGCGAGCTGTTCGGACACGAAAAAGGCGCTTTCACCGGCGCCGCGGCCAGAAAGCAGGGCCGCTTCGACCAGGCCAATCACTCCACCCTCTTTCTTGACGAAATCGGCGATATGAGCTTGAAGACCCAAGCTAAGGTGCTGAGAATTTTGCAGGAACAGAAATTCGAACGGGTCGGCGGCGTCAAAACCATCAGCGTGGACGTGCGCGTAATCGCCGCCAGCAACAAAGACCTGGAAAAGGAAATAGAGCGCGGCGCCTTCCGCCAGGACCTGTTCTACCGTCTCAACGTCGTGCCCCTGCGCGTGCCGGCCCTGCGGGAGCGCCCGGAAGACATCCCCCTTCTGGCCGATGAATTTCTAAGCGCCTACGCCCGCGACAACAACCTCGGTTCCAAGCGGATATCCCGGGCCATGATGGACGACCTCAGGCAACGCCCATGGCCGGGCAATGTCCGCGAGCTCAAGAACACCATCGAACGGCTGGCCATAATGACGCCGGGAGAACTGATCGACGTGGATCCGGCGGCAAGCGGCCGCCCTCTGCCCCCACGCGGCGCGACTCGCGGCCCGGCGGAAAACGACGATTACATGTCGTTGCCTTACCGTAAAGCCAGGGCCGAATTTGAACGCATTTATCTCCTGCGTCAGCTCTCGGCCCATGATCACAATATCACCCAGACGGCCGAAGCTATAGATATGGACCGAACCAGCCTGCATAAAAAACTGAAAGCTCTGGACTTTAAAGATTGGGCGGAAGGGAAATAAGCCGGAATGAATTTTGACCTGAAGAAGCTAAAAAACATCAGCCCCGGCGACAGGTTGACGGCTATATACGACCGGCTGGAACAGGCCGGCATAACCCGTTGGCCGGTTGAAGCCACCGCGCTCTCCTATTACACCATACTGGGGGTGGTGCCTTTTCTGGCCATTTGTTTTGCCCTGGCCCAGAGTTTCGGCCTGGAAAGGGCGCTCAATACCGCCATCACGAACTCTTTTTCCAAATTTGAGGGCCAGGAGGAGATTCTGGATCAGTTGCGCGCCATGGCCTTCAACCTCATACAAAACTACTCCGGCAGTCTGATGGTTTTTGTGGCCCTGGCCATTATATTTTGGTCCGGTTATCGTATTCTGACTCTGATGGAAACCGTTTTTGGCAGAATATATGGTTACCATCCTCCACGCCGGGCCATTCACCGCGCGTTGGATTATTTCACGGTCATAATCATAGTTCCGCTGGTGCTGATGGCCGCCGGCGGCATCACCATCTATCTGAACCGCCTTTCCACCAGCGACTCCCTGGCTTTTATCCCCCTGGGCCTCAACCTGGGCGTCTTCTTCTCCCTGCTCTTGATCATCTCTCCTTACATCATGTGGTGGTTAGTCCTCAGTTGGGCCTACGCCTATTTCAGCCGCGGCCTGATGCGCTGGCGCGAAAGATTGGTCGGCGGCTTCATCAGCGCCCTGGCCTTTCAAATGTTCCAGACCTTCTACATTAGAATAATGATCGCGCTGACCAGTTACAACGTCATTTACGGCAGTTTCGCCGCCATCCCCCTGTTCATGATCTGGCTTTACACCGGCTGGCTGATCGTGCTGGCGGGCGGGGAAATAACTCGCCGTTTCAGCGACCTGTTTTCTACCGGCCGAAACTTTTTTAGCCTCATCGAACCGGCCACCTGGAACGGCATAGTCGAGTTGTCCTGCCGGGTCATGAAAGAGGTCATAAAAGTCTATACGGCGGAGCCCTCCGGGGGGGCAACCTCCATGCGGCGCCTGTCCCGCGTCACTGATTCGCCCCTGCCCTCTCTTGGTTCGGCGGTCACTCGTCTTTTAAACGTGGGACTCCTGGCCCGCGTGTCGGGGCCGACCGCCGACGACGGCCCCTCATTCCTCCCCGCCCTCTGTCCGGATCAGTTGAATGATGAACGCATCCGGGAAATTTTGGCCGAAGGCCTGATGGAAATTATTTAACTAAAACAGCCTCAGGACAATCGATTCTTATGTGGCCTCGCGTCAAGTAAAAAGCGCGATCTGGAATCCGATTATTCTCTTTTCGCCAAGTTGGCGGAAACAATTTGCTCCATGACTACGCCCACGGGGCTTAAGTTTGATCGCCGCAAAACCGCCGTTTTGGCGGCGCTTCCAGGCGGCATTGACGCTTTGTCGGCTTAGGCCGGTAATCGATGAACCGGGCTTGCCCCGGGTTTGAATATATGATATTTTGCCTGATGGTTATTGACTCGCCAGAGATAAACATAACTTTTGCCGCCGAGCGTAGCGATATTTAATAGCCGGGTCTATATAAGCGTTTCGCCTAAGTTTACGGTCTTTTTAGAGGTTCCTGATGTCAGAGACTATCACCCGTTTTGCGCCCAGTCCCACTGGCCATCTTCATGTCGGCGGAGCGCGCACTGCGCTTTTTAACTGGCTTCTGGCCCGGCAGAAAGGCGGCCGGTTTGTCTTGCGCATCGAAGATACCGATGCTCAGCGTTCTAGCGACGAGTTTACGCGGGCTATTCTTTCGGCCATGACCTGGCTGAAGCTGGACTGGGACGGCGAGCCGGTCTATCAGAGCCAGCGGCTCCCGCTTCACCGGGAATATATAGACAAGCTCCTGAGCGAAGGCCAGGCCTACTGGTGTCATTGCCAGGCCGCCGACCTGGAAGAGCGTCGCCGGAAGGCTCTGGCCGCCGGCGGCAAGCCTAAGTATGACGGCCTCTGCCGTGATAAGAACCTGGGCCCGGCGCCTGGGGCGGTGGTTCGCTTCCGAGGCCCCGAAGGCGGAGAAACCGGCTGGAACGACCTGATCAAAGGTTCGGTGGTGTTCGACAACCGTGAGCTTGACGATCTCATCATCCTCCGCAGCGACGGTCTGCCCACCTACAATATGGCCGTGGTGGTGGACGACGTCGCCATGAACATCACCCATATTGTTCGAGGCGACGACCACGTCAACAATACCCCCCGCCAGATCCAGCTTTACCGCGCCTTAGGGGCGCCTGCGCCTTATTTCGCCCATGTGCCCATGATCCTGGGCGCGGACAAAACCAGGCTTTCCAAACGCCACGGCGCCACTTCGGTCATGGCTTATAAGGATATGGGGTATCTGCCGCAGGCCTTGATCAATTATCTGGCCCGGCTGGGCTGGTCGCACGGCGATCAGGAGATTTTTTCCTTGGATGAAATGAAACAGGTTTTCGACCTCAGCCATGTCGGGCGTTCGGCCGGGGTTTTCAACCCGGAAAAGCTCAACTGGCTCAACAGCCATTACCTGAAGGAAACCCCCCCGGACGAGCTGGCCGAGTTGGTTTGGCCTTATCTGGAGCCCAAGGGCTACGCCAGGCCTGACGGCGCGGCTATGGCCAAAATAATGCTCACCGTCCATGAACGCGGCAAAACCCTGACGGAACTGGCGGAAAAGGCCGAGTTTTATTTTCAAGACCTGCCGACTTTGGACACGAAAGACGCGGCCAAAATTCTCACCCCGGAAAACAAGGCTTTGCTTAGGGAATGGATGGAAGTTCTGCGGCGCCCGCTGGGCGGAGGAGAGTTCGAGGCTCTTTTGCGCCGCGTGGCCGAAGAAAAAGGCGTCAAGCCGGGCGCGGCGGCGCAGCCTCTAAGGCTGGCCATGACCGGCCGGACGGCCAGCCCTGGCCTGGACGACATTCTAAGTATTCTGGGGCCGGAAAAAATACGCAAAAGGATTGAAGCCCTTCTTTGAAGCCGTCGCCCCAGGCGCCTCGACCTGTAAAATATTAGCGCGCGTTCTTTATTTTTACAGTATTTTTTTATTAAGTTAGCGTTTTTTGTTGCATATCTAGGTAATTTCAACTACAATGCAACTAAA
>JAISRV010000021.1 GCA_031273445.1 Candidatus Adiutrix sp.
CGGAACTGCCTGTTCTGGAAAAGCGCATCGCCGAGCAGCAGGACTTTAAAAGCGAAGGTCACAAGTTCGAGATCTGGGGGCTATGCGCCAAATGCCTGCGCAGCGACAGATAGCCCAGAGGCCGCGCCCGGGGAAACCGCCCGGCGACGCGCCGCTCTTTTAGTCCGGTTCGCCTGAATTTTAAATTCGGAGGGAGCATGTCTTCATATACAAAATCAGCCGCCGGTTTTTCCCTGTTGAAAAAGGCGGCGGCGATCGTTTTGACGCTGGCTATGGCCGCCCTGGTCCGGGTCCCCGCGGCCAGGGCCGACGCCGAAGCCGAGCTGTTCGAAAAGCTCAAAATATTCGCCATAGTCATGAATCTGGTGCAGAACAAGTTCGTCGAGCAGCCCCAGAGCGACGAAATGGTTTACGGCGCCATCCGCGGCATGCTCTCCACTCTTGATCCCCACTCTTCCTTCATGAGCCCGGAGGAAATGAACGAATTCCAGCAGGAAGCCAAAGGCAGTTTTTTCGGCGTAGGCATTGAGGTGACGATGCGCGACGGCGTATTGACCGTCGTTTCGCCCATTGAAGGCACGCCCGCCTACAACGCCGGGCTTCAGGCCGGGGACCAGATCATTAAAATCGACGATAAACCCACCAAATCCCTCAGCCTGACCGAGGCGGTGAAGCTTATACGCGGCCCCAAAGGCGCCAAAGTCACTTTCACCATTTCCCGGGAGAAGGCCAAGGCCATCCGCACTTATACAATGGCGCGCGACCTTATTCCCATCCGCAGCGTCCGTTACGAGATGCTGGAGCCTGGCTACGGCTATCTCCGCATCATCAGCTTCCAGGGCGACACCTTCAAGGAGGCCTCCAAGGCTCTGGCCGAACTCAGGGACCTCAGCGGGCTCATCCTTGATCTGCGCAATGATCCCGGCGGCCTGCTGGATCAGTCCATACTGGTGAGCGGCCTGTTCATCGGCCCTGAACTGGTGGTGGAAACCAGGGGGCGCCTGGCCGATCAAAACATGAGCTACAAAGCCGACAATGCCATGGAACTGCCCGTGAGCTGCCCCATCATCGTTTTGGTCAACGAGGGCTCGGCCAGCGCCAGCGAAATAGTGGCCGGCGCCCTGCAGGATCATAAACGGGCCCTGGTGGTCGGCGCCCAGAGCTTCGGCAAGGGCTCGGTGCAGACGGTTTTGCCGCTGCCCGACGGCTCCGGCCTCAGGCTGACCACCGCCCGCTTCTATACTCCTTCCGGGCGTTCGATACAGGCCGACGGCATCCAGCCCGACGTGGTCGTGCCCAGCCGTCTGCCCCCGGAGTTCGACGTGGTGCGGGAAAAAGATCTTGAAAGACATCTGATCGGCGACAATGAAGACCTTTCCGCCGACAGGGATAAGGCCGGCTCAAAAGAGGCCGGCGGCGGCCAGGACGCGGGCGACGCGGAAGAATTTGAAATGCCCGACCGCCCCATCTCCGAAATGCCCCTGGCCGAGCGACTCAAGTTCGACCCCCAGTTGGACAAGGGCCTGACGCTGCTGAAACAGAACAAAGTTCCCAATAAGTTCGCCGGAAACGCCAAACTAAGCTGAAGCGGCGGCGCCTCTGGGTTCCGGCCGGCTCTTTTGCCCGGCTGAAGCGGCCAGGAAGCGCCGGCGGCTCTGTGTTCGCCGCGGGCCGCTTCAATTTCTGACCGGACAGAGGCGAGGCCGCCACGCTAAGGAGAAGGTATGTCTTTATTTAATGGCGACGACTTGCAAAACGCTTCCGCGTCCGTTCAGAGCGACGACATGGAAGTGGAGCCGGAAGTCGCCCCCAGGGCTCAGCGGCCCAATTTTCTCACCGCCGCCCGCTTCGTGGATTTCGAGCTGCCGCCTGAAATATTGGAAGGTCTGGACAACGCCGGCTTTGAATACGCCACCCCCATCCAGGCCCAGGCCATTCCCGTGGCCTTGAATGGTTTCGACATCGCCGGCCAGGCCCAGACCGGCACCGGCAAGACCACGGCCTTCCTGATCCCCCTTTTGTGCCGGCTTTTAAAAAACAAACCCCTTGAACCTGATATGCCCCGGGCCCTGATCGTCACCCCTACGCGCGAATTGGCCCTGCAAATTCATGAAGACGCCCTGGTGCTGGCCAAGGCCACCGGCTTAAAGCAGGTTCTGGTCATCGGGGGCATGGATTATAAGGAGCAGGCCGATATTTTGAGAACCGCCCCGGAAATCATCATCTGCACGCCCGGGCGCATCATTGACTACATCAAGCAGGGCGTATTCAAGACCAGGGCCATAGAGGCGGCCGTGGTCGACGAGGCCGACCGACTTCTGGACATGGGTTTTATAAAAGACCTGAAATATCTCCTGGGCCGGCTGCCCTCTTTCGACCGCCGCCAGACCATGCTGTTTTCCGCCACCCTGGACGAAAGGGTGCTGGAACTGACTTATCAGTTCATGAATCCGCCGCAGTTCATCACCGCGGAACCGGAAAACGGCGCCAAGATCAACATCACGCAGGAGCTGTATCATGTCGGGCGCGACGAGAAGCTGCCGCTTTTGCTGGGCCTGTTGCGGCGCGAGGATCACCGGCGGGTGATCATTTTCCGCAATATGAAAAGCGGGGTCGAGTGGCTGGCCAAAAAACTGACCATGAACGGGTTTCAGGCCGAAGGCATCACCGGCGACCTGCCGCAGCCCAAGCGGCTGAAGCTGATGGAGGCCTTCAAGGAAAACAGGCTGCAGATTCTGGTGGCCACGGATGTGGCCAGCCGCGGCATTCATGTCGATGACGTCAGTCACGTTTATAATTTCGACCTGCCGCAGGACGCCGAAAATTATATTCACCGCATCGGCCGCACCGCCAGGGCCGGCAAAACCGGCAAAGCCGTTTCTTTCGGTTGCGATGACTATGTCTTCCACCT
>JAISRV010000036.1 GCA_031273445.1 Candidatus Adiutrix sp.
TCAACTCAAGAATCGTACTTTAAGAAATAGGAGCGTGTTATGCGCCGTTTCAAGATATTGCTTCTGATCAGCCTGGTTCTGATTTTACTGCTGTCCGCTCCGCTGGCCGCCGTCCAGGAAACCAGAACCATAACCGACATGCGCGGTCAGTCGGTCGCCTTTCCCTATAACTTGAAAAAAGTGGCCACCATTGACGACGGCTTTGTGGAGGGCCTCATGACCCACCTGGGAGTCATCGACAAAGTGGCGGCCATTGGCTCCTGGAGCATGAAGCGGGATTACAATTATGATTTTGAAACCGCTTCCGGAGAAAAATATTCTCACCGGGGCTGGAACACCATGAAATACCTTCATCCCTGGCTTAATGATCTGCCCTGCTTCAACTCGCCTCAAGGCGACATTCTCAACTTCGAGACTCTGGCCAAAGCCGAGCCGGAATTGGTCGTCTTACGGGTGGGCGACTGTACGGTGGGCGAGGATGAAGGCGAAAAAACAACGCAAACCATAAACACCATCGAGGCCTTGGGTTTGCCGCTAGTGGTCATTTATGCTCCCGGCTATTATCGCCAGGCCGAACTTTCAAGCCTGAAAGACGAAATGGCCGTGATCGGCGATATTTTTGGCCAAAAGGAAAAAGCTATAGCCCTGGCTGATTATTTGGCCGGCACTGAAAAAATGATCCGCGAACGTACCGCCGGAATTAAAGATGAGGATAAAACCAAAGTGCTGTATCTAGGGCTGAACCCCGATTTGCGCAAACAAGGTTCGGCCGGGGCGGTTTTCGGAGTTAATACGCCGGAATCCTATATCATTGAAAACGTGGTTAACGCCAAAAACGCCTTCAGCGGTCAAGGTTACGGCGTGCCTATGAGCACCGAACAAATTTACGCGCTGGACCCGGACGTCATAGTCCTGCCGACCTTCAACGGCTACCACCCGCCCCGCGAGCTTTATGAAGCCGCCTATTTCGAAAATCTGGCCGAACTCAAAGCCGTCAAAAACAAGCGGGTCTACGCCATGCCCTGGAGCCCCATGAACTGCGCCCGCCGGGTCGAGTATCCCATCGATATGCTCATCATCGCCAAAGCCGCCTATCCCGACCGCTTCAGCGACATCAACGTCTATGACTTCGCGCTGAAATTTTATCAGGATGTATATGGAGTCGATAAAGCCACAGCCTTAGGCCTCAGAACCACCCAGATTTTGGACTGGATGAAGGACTATGGCTTTTAAGCGCAAGCTGATAATGGCGGCCATCCTTCTTCTTCTTCTGCTGCTGCTGCTGCTGCTGCTGCTGGCCGCCGCCGTCTTTCCGGCTCTTTTGGCCGGGCAGCGCCAGATCGAACCCGCTATTGTGGCGATTAGCTATTGACAAAGAAGCGGGTTTGGGGTAAATTCTTTTCATTCCTGTGCTAAACCAAATGAGATATTTGAAGCTGGGGGGTCAGGCAAAGATGTCGCCCACTGGAATTCATAAGTTTTGCCGGGCTCTTTTTATAAAAATAAAGAGCCCGGCTTTTGCGTTTGGCCTTTAACTCGCCGCATAGGACATCGGGACGAACCGCCGCCGCGGCTGGTCTGCGGAGCCTCCCGGGTCCAGGGCGGAGCCTTGGGGAAAAAAATGCCTTGCATAGCTGGTGAGAAGAGTTTTTTGGGGGGATATTTTTTGTAATATGTTGATATTGCATTATTTAAATTTTGGCATGACCTTTGCTTAATTTTTGGACGGCACAGGCAGGCCCGGCAAAACAGGCACACGGCCTTTTTGACCGGGGCGTTTTCACGGCAGCTCTCGGGTGTAGGCGAAATTTTGTCTCATCGCTTATTTGTTCCGTTCGTTACGCCCCGCCATTTCAGGGGCTGACAGCCAGCAGCTCTCGGGTGTAGGCGAATATTTTTAAAAAGCAGTCGCCCCCGGAGAGGGGCGACGGGGCGAAGCGACTGGGTGAAGTGCCCCAAAGGCCCCTGGCTGGGCAAAAATCACATTTTTTGCCCAGCTACGACCCAGACAGCCAAGCCGATCATTTATATTTATTTAGAGAGGCGACCATGTCCTTCGGCGCTATGTACAGAGCTTCAACCGGTCTGTTGGCCCTGGGCACGGGCATGCAGACCATCAGCAACAACCTGGCCAACGTCAACACCGTCGGCTTTAAGGCCATGCGAACCAATTATGAGGACCTCATCAGCCAGGCCTATTATTCCAGCGGCAATCTCAATCAGATCGGCTGCGGCGCGAAGGTCAACACCCTCCAGAGCATGTTCACCCAGGGCGCTTTCAGAACCGCCGACCAGGAGACCGATCTGGCCATTGCCGGCGAAGGTTTTTTCAATGTGCGCCATAGAGTGACCGGCGAGACGATGTATACCCGGGCCGGTGTCTACACGTTAAATAAAGACGGCTACATGGAGGACCCTTCCGGCAACATTCTGCAGGGCTGGCGGATGTCCGTCCCTCAGCCGGGGCAGGAGGCGGTCAGGCTGGGCGACCCGACGGACATTAAAGTCGCCTCGCTGATCATCCCGCCGGAAGCGACCACCAATATCAAGGCGGCCGTCAACCTCAACGCCGATGATCAGAGCGCCTATTTCTACCCGGCCCAACAGGAGGGCGGGCCAGGGGAAGGGGCCGGCTATGCCGGGGCCTGGAACGGGGCCGCCTCGCCTGGTCTGGACGTGGGCGCCTATACTTACTCCGAACCCCTGACCGTATATGACGCGGCGGGCAACCAGCACACCCTGATGACCTATTACCAGAAAAACCCCCACATGGAGAACGTCTGGGATTACATCATCACCTGCGACCCGGGCGAAGACGCCCGCCGCGACCAATCGGGCCAGCTGCTGCTGGCCGACCAGGCCACTTTCGCCGGCCTGATTCAGAAAGGCAAGATAACCTTTACCGCGGACGGCGAGGAGGGCCTCTCCGGCGGCCTGATCAAGGACCTGGAGGCCCAGAATCTGGACCTCTCGCGGAGCCTGGCGGCCTACGCCGACCCGCCCGCGCCCCAGAGCGGCGCCAGCGACCCGATGCGGACGGCCGTCATCGGCGGCTATTACACTGGAAGCCCGGGTCTTGATCCGGCCACCGGGCTGGAAGTCTCCAGCCCCCGCGCCTATACCGTCAGTTGGGGCTACAAAGACCCGTCGACCGGCCTCTGGCAGGCCGCCGACAACTCCAACCCGCCCAGGGCCGGCCTGACCTGGGAAGACGATCAGGGTCAGAGCGGCTTCATCCCCGTTTCCGACCTCAGCTACCCGGGGCCCTACGCTTTCGGAAGCGGCCTGACCATAACTTTCGACAATCAGAGCGGTCTGCCGATGACTTTCGGCCTCCCCGGCGCCGACGCCGTCACGGTCACGGCCCACAGCGAGCAGAGGGTCTGGGGCGAGGCGTCTCCCAACAGCGACGGCTATTTCGATTTCGATCTGACCTTCGCCCAGTCGGCCGCAATGCTCGACAATCCGCCCTATCCCGCGGACCTGGCCACCGTCAGCCAGAAGGTTTCGCTGAACATGGGGGCTAAAAACCCCTTCGGCGCGGGCGCGTGGCAGCTGGAGGAAATAGGGACCACCCAGTTCGCCGGCCAATCGTCGACGACCTTTAAGGCCGGCAACGGCTACCCGGAGGGATCGCTGCAAAGGCTTTCGGTGAGCGAGGACGGGATGATCAGCGGCGTTTATTCCAACGGGCGGCAGGAAGCTCTCTTTCAGATCGCCCTGACCCGTTTTCGCAACCCCTGGGGGCTTTCCAAACAGGGCGACAACCTTTTCGCCAAAACCGGGGAATCCGGGGGCGGCCTCACCCTCGTGCCCGGCCAGGACGGGGCCGGAGAAGTGCTCGGCAATTTCCTGGAGCAGTCCAACGTGGACGTCGCCGCGGAAATAGTGAACATGATCGTCACCCAGCGCGGTTTTCAGGCCAATTCCAAAACCATCACCACCAAAGACGCCATGCTGGCCACGGCCATACAGACCAAAAAATAGCCTCGGGAATGACGCTTTTTCGCCCGCCTGATCCTGATCCGTCCTGATCAAACCTACAGCCATTTCTTTTTGGCGAACCAGACGGCGACCGCCAGCGTCAGAAACAGCGACAGGGCGCATAAAAAGCCGAAGGCCCAAGGGGCTCCGGCCAGAGGCAGCTCCACGTTCATGCCGTAGAGGCCCGCGACGAGGGTCGGCAGCATCAGCATGATGGTCACGCCGGCCATAAATTTCATGACGGTATTGAGGTTGTTGGAGATGACGCTGCCGAAGGCGTCGCTCATGCTGGCGACGACCTGGTTGAGGATGTCGGCCATGAAGATGCCCTGTTGGCTTTCAGTGAGCGCGTCGTCCAGAATGTCCAGTTCTTCCTTGCTGATTTGCTGATTGAAGAAATGGGGCTGCAGAAACTTGTCCATCAGGGCGTGATTGGTTTTCAGGGCGATGGTCGTGTCGATCAGCGATTTCTGCACATCCAGAAGCGCGAGTATTTCCTCGTTGCGCGGCGACAGCCTCAGTCTGGCTTCGGCCTCGCCGGCCAGGTCTTCCATGCGTTCGAGATTGGCGATGAAGCCGGCGGCGGCGGCGTGGAAAACGGCGAAGGCCAGGCGGGTGCGGGTCCAGTTTCGTTTGCGCTGAAACAGGGGCAGCAGCTGGTTTTTGACCAGGTCCGCTTTGAGGCAGACGGTGATCAGCCGTTTCGGGGTGATGATGATGCCCACCGGAATCGTGGAAAACAGCCGGTCGCCGTCGGCGCTTTTTTCCGTCGACAGCCGGGCGATGATCAAAAGGCAGTCGTCTTCCAGGTCGATGTGCGGCCGCTCACGGTCGTCCAGCGCGTCGTCGATGAACCAGTCGGGCAGTTCGCACATCTCCTTGACCCGCCCAAGCTCCTCCTCAGTCGGCGCGGACAGGTCCAGCCAGTCGGCCGGCCCGTTTTCCCGGGCCGGCTTAATGAAGCCGTCGACGAATTCATATTTGGTCAGCATCTGGATTAGTTGGCTTTGATCATGGTCCAGGCTTCGTCGTAGACGGCGTTGTTGTCCGCGCCGAGGTCTTCAATGTATTCCAGCTTGTCCAGAAGGTCGCCGCTGGGGTATATGACGGGGTTGTTCAGGTCGGCCTCGGGCACGAACTGCCGGGCCGCCTCGTTGGGGGTGGCGTAGCGGTTGTAGGCGGCCAGCCGGGCCCCCACCTGGGCGTCAAGCAGGTAATTGATGAACAGGTGGGCTTCATTCGCGTGGGGCGCGTTTTTGGGCACGGCCACGAGGTCGATCCAGACTTCGCCGCCTTCTTTGGGCAGAATATAATGAACCTCCGGGTCTTCTTCCTGAGAGCGGATGGTCTCGCCGTTATAGACCTGGGCGACCGCGGCTATGCCGCTCATGACCTTGTTCAGGCCGCCCACTCCGCCGTCGAAGCCGAGGAAGGAAGGCCGTTTTTTAGTGGCCATCAGGAGCCGCGCGGCTTCTTCAATTTCGTTTTTATTGGTGGAATTCAGGGAATAGCCCAAATATTTGAGAGCGGCGCCCAGGGCGTCGCGGGCCGTGTCGAAAATCACGAAACTGCCGATTTCGCTAGAGGGGTCGAAGATGATCTTCCAGGAGGGGTCCAGGCCGGTCAGGTCGGCGCGGCGCACGACCAGCCCTGAAGTGCCCATCTGGTAAGGGATGGAGTAGACGTTGCCGGGGTCGGCTTTCAGGGCGGTGAAAGCCTGGCCCAAATTCTTGAGGTTGGGCAGTTTGGCGTGGTCGAGAGGCTGAATCAGGCCCTTGTTCTTCAGGCTGGGCATGATATAAGTGGAAGGCACGATGATGTCGTATTGGCTGAGGCCGCCGCTTTCCAGTTTGGCCATCATCTCTTCGTTGGATTCGTAATGGTCCAGACGCACGTTGACG
>JAISRV010000043.1 GCA_031273445.1 Candidatus Adiutrix sp.
AAAGGAAAAGATACGGTTCCCGAAAAGCGGGTGCGTTCTTTATTGCACCGCCTGGGTTTCAGATTCAGACTGCATCGCAGGGATTTGCCGGGCGCGCCGGACATTGTGCTGCCGAAAAAGCGGACGGTCATCTTCGTGCATGGCTGCTTTTGGCATCGTCACCCAGGCTGCGCCAGGGCTTCCAGGCCGGCCAGCAACCAGGCTTATTGGGACCGTAAATTCGCCCGCAACCAGGCCCGCGACGCGGCCAACCAGGCCCGGCTGACCAGCTTCGGCTGGCGGGTGATCATAATCTGGGAATGCGAATTAAAAGACATGGATTTATTGGAAAATCGGCTGCTCGGGCTGCTGTCGGCCTGAAAAGGCCGGAATCGAGGCAAAAAATCAAGACCGGCGGCGGGTGATAAAAGAGACGCTGAAGACGGCGATGGAGACCAGAACGACCGTGGCCCCGGTGGCGGTGTTGATCCGGGGGTCGGTGGAAAGATAAAGCCCGGCCTGTCCGGAAACGACGGCGACCAGAACCGCGAGGCGAAACATGGCGGCGGACGAGCCGGCCCAGTTTCGCCCGGCGGCGGCCGGGGCCACCAACAGGGCGGTGACCAGAAGAACGCCGACCGCCCAGACGGAGACCATGACCACCAGGGCCAGAAAAACGCCGAAGGCATAGGGCGCGACGCGACTTTTGAGGGGGTGGCGGCTCCTGGCCAGAACCGGGGCCAGCCCCAACAAGGTCAGGTGGTTGAAGAAAATGGCCATAAAAACGAAGGAAAAAATCAACAGACCCAGGAGTATGGCTATTTCGCCGTCGCCCAGAAGGAGCACGTCGCCCAGAAAAAAGCGGGAAAGGCCTTTGGCCGCCGAGGGGTTGCGGCTGACCACGGCCAGCCCCAGGGCCACCGCCCCGGAGAAGACCAGCCCGATGACCGTATCAGAGGCCAGGCGGCTGTGGCGGGACAGATAGACGACCAGAAGGCCGATCAGCGCCCCGAAAGCCAGAACAGCCGGTTTTTCCGGCAGATGCAGCACCAGGGCCAGAGCCGCCCCGGCAAAGACGGAATGCCCGACGGCGTCGGCGAAAAAAGCCAGACGCTGGTTGACGACCAGAACTCCGGCCCCGGCGCTGACCGGGGCCAGCAGCAAAAGAGCCACAGCGGCCCGCCGGGCGAACATGGGCTCGTAAAAATAACCATAAAAATCATAAATAAACGCAGGCATTGAAAAAATGTCGACCATGGCTCACCAGGCGGGGGCGAAAGACAGGCCGGCCTGGATAAAGGAGGAGCGGAGATTCCAGTTGGCGAAGGAAGACTGGTGGCAACTCTGACAGTGCGTATCCATTTCCCGGCTGTTGACCAGGCGGCGATGGATTTGATATTCCGGCGCCCGCCAGGATTCCGCTATGGACTTGTGCTTGTCGACCTGGAAAAATTTGCGGGCCGTGGACATGCAGGGCCTAAACCAGCCGTCCGAGCCGAGAAAAAGGTCGCGCCAGGCGGCGTAACAGGGCTTATGGTGTTCGACCCCGGCCGGATCGTCGCCTTCGAGATGCGGCAGTTTCAAGGCCAGCCCCAGCCGGCCGGCGGTTTCCGCGGCCAGGGCAAAGGCGTCTTCCGTCTGGCCGCGCTGCCCGAAAAGGGTCTGCGGGACTAGCTTTTCGTCGAAGGCGGTGAAATAGACCACCTTCACTTCGTCAAGACCCAGGTCGGCGGCCAGACACACCAATTCCGGCAGTTCGCCCAGATTATCTTTCATGGCCGTAAACACGAAATTCAAATATGGCCAAGCTGACTTCAGGCGCGCCCGGCGGCCGGCGATGCGCCCCAGATCCGCGACGATTTGCTTGAATTTGGAGCCGCGCCGCAGGCGATCGTTAGTTGCGGGCGCGGCGCCGTCCAGGCTGACGGCAATGATGTCGGTTTCCGCGGCGAAAATATCGCTTTCCAGGTCGCCCAGACGCATGCCGTTGGTGCAGAAATATTGGCGCAGCCCCCGTTCCCGCGCCCAGTGCAAAAAGTGGGTGAAACGCGGATGAATGGTGGGTTCGCCCCAGCCCATCAGGGTGACTTCCTCCAGATACGGGACAAATGGCTCAAAACGGGCGAGCCACTCGAATTTGAAAGTGGTGGGGCGAAAGGCGGCCGAGTTGCGGCCGCAGGCGACGCAACTGAGGTTGCAGGCGGAGGTCAGTTCCAGAACCAAACGCCGCGGCGCCGCGGCCGGCATTTCTATTTCGGCCAGGGCCTCTTCTTCATTCAGGCGGCTGTTGGCCGCGCGTTCGGGAGTTAAAGGACCCGTCTGCCTGAGATCCAGCGTTTTGGCCCGCAAAATATCCACTTCAATAATAATCCTCGCTGGACATAGCCGCTTCATTTTCAGCGAATTCAAACGGCTCGAAGGACAAAAACAGGTCGGTCAGGTCGATGAGACTGCTGGCCGAAGTCCTCAATTCCGAAGACAGCGTCTGGGGCACCGAGGCGACTTCAACCTTTATGCCTTCGCGGCGAATGGTCAGGGCCAGATGGGCGAAATCGGCGTCGCCGGTGACGAGAACTACTGTGTCGGGCTTGATGCGCAGACTTAGGTCCATGGCGTCGATGGCCATGATGACGTCAACGTTGGCTTTGTACCAGCCGTTGGCCCGCGGCTGCCCGCTTTTTTCATAGACCATAAAGCCCTGGCTGCGCAGCCAGTGAATGTAGTGACGTTTGGCCTCGCGCTTTTCCATCCATTCCGTGGTGGCCGGCGGGAGGCCCACGTAGATGACCATTTCCACCAACTGACGGTCGTTGCCGACTTTGTTTTCCAAATAATCTCTAAATTTGAGCCAGTCGAAATTGCGTTTGAAATTTTTCGAGGCGGCTCTGGTGACATTGGCTTCATCGACAAAAACTAGAAGACGGGTTTTGTTCTTCATTTTAACTCCGTTAGAAAACAAGATTGATTAAGAAATAAAACATGACATTGAAATTGGGTCGAAGGCGCCTTAGGCGGCGCTTTGTATAGGCTCGGCTATTAAATATCGCAACGCCTCCGGCGGCGAAAGTCAGGCCGCCAAACGCTTATTTATGGCGCTCCCGCAAAACGCGAGCCATTTCCCTTTTGGCGTCGGCTTCTTTGAGGGCGTGGCGTTTGTCATGAGTTTTTTTCCCTTTGGCCAGGGCCAACTCGGCTTTGGCCAAACCATTTTTAAAATACAGACGCAGAGGAATGAGGCTTTGCCCCTGTTCCTGAACGCGGCCATAGAGGCGTTTGAGCTCCTGGCGATTCAGCAGGAGTTTGCGCCGCCGCAACGGGTCGTGGTTGTCGAAATAAGCCCACGGGTAGGGGCTGATGTGAGCGTTCACCAGATAGGCTTCGCCATTTATGATGCGGACGTAGGCGTCGGTGAGGTTGGCCTTGCCCAGACGCAGGCTTTTGACCTCAGTCCCGGTGAGCGCCAGCCCGGCCTCATAGCGGTCGCCTAGTTCATATTCGTGACGGGCTTTTTTGTTTTGGCAGATTACTTTGAGCGCTTCTGAATTTTTTTTGGTCATTTTCCCGCACTGCGATTTCCGCGTTTAATTAAATAAAAATATCTGTATGTTTCTTTTAGCGTACAATTAACCCGCTATCTTTATTGTATATGTGCGGGCCATGAAGGTCAAGGGGTTTCATCTCAGGGCAATCGCATGAAAATCGTAATATATTGAAACGTCATGATGATTTTTCAGAGCATCTGTTTATGAATATTTGTGATTTCACATGGTTACGTTTTTGGAGCGATTGCCCTGGTTTCATCTTGCGACAGCAATATATAAATTTAAATGATCGGCTTGGCTGGCTGGCGTCGCAGTAGCTTTATTTGCCAATGACCCGCTAGATATGTTAAAATTCAAATCGATAAAAGCGTGAAATCGGCAATCGAAGAAGGGAGACGACTATGGACAGCGGCATCGGCATCACCATTTTTAATCATATCCTTCTTAACCAGCAACTCAACCCCGGGGCCACCGGCGCCTTCACCCGGCTTTTAATGGCCATTGTCGTGGCCGCCAAAGTCGTGCAGCGGGATGTGGCCAAGGCCGGGCTGGTGGATGTTCTGGGCCGGGCCGGCGGCATCAACGTCCAGGGCGAGGAAGTGCAGAAGCTCGATGAAATCGCCAATCAGGCCATGAAGCGTCTTTTGGCCGCCTCGGGCGAAGTCTGCACGCTCATTTCCGAAGAAGAGGCCGACCTGATAGAAATTCCCCGCCAGTATAACCGGGGCAACTACCTGGTGCACTTCGACCCCCTCGACGGCAGCTCCAACATCGACGCCAACGTCTCCATAGGCACCATTTTTTCCATCTATCGCCGCGTCACCCCGCCGGAAATGGACGCCGACCTTAAAGACGCCCTCCAGCCGGGCCTGCGCCAGGTGGCGGCCGGCTACGTCATTTACGGTTCTTCCTGCGTGCTGGTCTACAGCACCGGGACGGGAGTTCACGGCTTTACCCTGGACCCCACGGTGGGCGAATTCATTCTTTCGCATCCCAACATCCGCATTCCCGCCAAAGGCAGAATTTATTCGATCAACGAAAGCAATTACGCCTATTGGGACGAAGGCGCCCGCAATTACATCGACTGGCTCAAAGACCCGAACGCCGGCCATGTCAAGCCCTACACCAGCCGCTATATCGGTTCGCTGGTGGCCGACTTCCATCGCAACATGCTCTACGGCGGCATCTTCCTCTATCCCGCGGACATGCGCGATCCCTTGAAGCCCAAAGGCAAGCTGCGCCTGATGTGTGAAGCCAACCCGATGGCCTTTATCGCCGAACAGGCCGGCGGCCTGGCCACGACCGGCGTTGAGCGCATTTTGGAAATTCAGCCTGAAGAAATCCATCAGCGGGTGCCGCTGATTGTCGGTTCCCCTGAAGACGTCAAGCAATATCAGCAATTTGTGGCCAAGGCCGCCGCCGGTTCTCAGCGGCCTTAACCAGGCCGGGGCGCTAGCTACATAAGGGGGGCGAAGAGACGGGCGAAATTGTAGCCGGCGTTGGCCAGGGCCTTCTTTTCCGTGAACCATTTGAGGGTTATTTCGGCGGCATTGGCCAGATCTTCGAGAAATATGTCTTCATAGTCGGCGGCAAAACCCTGATCGTAAATAAAGGCGTTTATTTCGAAGTCGAGGGTAAAGCTGCGGTTGGTGAGGTTGGTGGTGCCGATGCTGGTTATAAGCCGGTCGCTGACCACAGTTTTGGCGTGCAGGAATCCGTTATACAGAAAGACCCGGACGCCGGCTTCCAGAGCTTGCCGGGCATAGCCGAGAGTGGCCAGGTGGGCGAGCCGGTGGTCGCTGATGTTCGGCAGCATCAGGCGCACGTCGATGTCGGCCCTGGCGGCCACGCGCAGGGCGTCCATGAGGCTTTTGTCCGGGGTGAAGTAGGGCGTCTGAATGTAAACGTTACGGCGGGCCGCGTAGATCAGGGCCAGAAGGCCGGATTTGATGGGGCTTTCGCTGGTGTCCGGCCCGCTGGACACTATCTGGGCCCCGAGGGTTCCCTGTTCCCCGGGCCTGGGGCCGGGGAAGAACTTGCCGAGGTTGACGGGCTCGCGCGGCTCCATGTCGTCGCTGGCGTAGCCCCAGTCCATCAGAAAGCGTTCCTGCAGGAAGCCGACGGCCGAACCGGTCAAACGCAGATGGGTGTCGCGCCAGGGCCGCAGCTTTTTGTCGCGGCTCATGTATTCATCGCCGATGTTCATGCCGCCGACATAGCCTATGCGCCCGTCGATGACGGTAATTTTGCGGTGGTTGCGGTAGTTGAGGCGCAAAGGCGAGTTGATGTTGGAAAAGACAGGGGCGAAGCCCAGCACCCGGCCCCCGGCGCGGCGCAGATTTCGAAACAGAGGCGGGCTGAAGACGGCTCTGGCCCCGACGCTGTCGTAAATCAGGCGCACCTCGACGCCCCGCCTGGCCTTGTCGGTCAGAACGGCGGCGATTTCGCGGCCGATTTCATCATTTCTGAATATGAAATAAAGCAGGTGAATATGGCTTTGGGCGTTTTCAATATCTTCGATCAGACGCGGAAACATGGCGCTGCCGAAAGTGAAGACTTCCGCCCGATTGTCGCAGGTGTAGGGGCCTTCGCCCTCGTTTTTCAGGTAGTTCATGAGCCGCGCCGCGTTTTCATGACTCTGCATGAACTTGATGGCGTCGGCGATGTTCAGGCGCTGCCGCAGGAATTTGTCGTATAGAGCGTCGTTGATGGCCTTTAAGGCGTATTTCTTTTTTTTGCTGATGCGGAAGCCGGAGCCCAGGAACAGATAGGCCAGAAAGCCGAGGCCCGGCAGAAAAATTAAAAGCAGCACCCAGGCGATGCTGGAGGCGGGGTTCTTCCGTTCAAAAAAGACCACCGCCGCCACGCACATGAAGCTGGCCGCGACCAGACCGCCCAGAAAAAAAGAATCTATGGTCATGCCCTCACGCCCGCATCTGCTGTTTGAGGGACGGATTTAACCGCACAGTCCACATAGTCCGATGCGCCCGTCGCCAGACGACTTCGCGCGGTCAGGCCTTACAGCGCCCGCGGCTTGATAAGTTTGACCATCGCCGTTTCCTTGCAGTCCGGGTAGTGGACGCATTGAAAGCACACGGCCCAGATTTTTTGCGGCAGGCTCTCCAAGGGCACGACGCCGTAACCCAGGCGTTCGAAAAAACCGGGGACGTAGGTCAGAACGAACATGCGCGCCACTCCCAGCCGCAAAGCTTCCGCTTCCACCGCCCCGGTCAGCGCGCGGCCGAGGCCCCTGGCCCCGTATTCCTCGGCGACCGCCAGCGAACGCACCTCCCCCAGATCCTCCCAGGCCACCTGCAGCGCGGCCGCGCCCACCACCCGGCCGTCGGCGTTTTCAGCCACATGAAAGGTCTGCGCCATTTCATACAGGTTCGAAAAGCTGCGAGGCAGAAGCAGCCCTTTGGCGGCCATGGTCTTCAAAAGTTCATATATGGCGGGCACGTCGTTTACGCGCGCTTTTCTTATGGCGGCAGTCATTGGTTCCCCGGTCTTTTTATTGTATAATGCCGTCGTATTCGCCCTTCGGCGATCTTTCATTATATCACAATATCACAATTCGCCGCGCACTTAAGCTATACGCGCGCAACCGGCGGCAATCGGATAATGAATATGAATAACCTGGAAACGAATTTGGGCTTTATTCCGGCCGCGGAAACGCCGGGGAAGGCCGCGTTGATGATCAAGGCCGAAGGCGTCAGCCTGCGGCGAGGGGGGGAGACGCTCCTGACCGATGTCGACTGGCGCGTGACCCGCGGCCAGCACTGGGCGGTTTTGGGGCCTAACGGCGCCGGGAAGACCCTTTTGCTGCGAATCCTGACCGGCTATCTCTGGCCCACCGTCGGGCGCGTGGAAATTCTCGGGCAGACCCTGGGCCGGGTGGACCTCTCTGTTCTGCGCCGCCGCATCGGCTGGGTGGCCAAAACCCTTGAAGAAATGACGCCGCCCGAGACCACGGTTCTGGAGGTCGTCCTTTCCGGACCGGCGGCCTCTTTGGGCCTTTACGGCGACGCGCCCCCGCCGGCCAGGCGTCGGGAGGCGGAAGAGCTGGCCCTGGATTTCGGGCTGGGCGCCGTCGTTCATCGCCAATTCGGGCTCCTGTCTTCCGGCGAAAAACAGCGGGCTCTTCTGGCCCGGGCCCAACTGGCCCGCCCTGAGCTGATGTTTCTTGACGAACCGATGTCCAATCTGGATATGGGCGGGCGCGAGCGCTTCATGTCGCTTCTGGCCGGGCTGGCGGCGCGGCCGGACGGCCCGACCATAATTTTGACCACCCACAATACGCTGGAGATCGGCCCTTTCATGACCCATGCGCTGTTGATGAAATCAGGCCGGAGGATCGCCGGCGGCCTTCTGGACGAAGTGTTGCGCCCCGAGCCCCTGACGGAGGCCTTCGATCTCCCGCTCAAAGTGGAGCGCACGCCCGGCGGGCGCTGCCTGGCCTATCTCTGAGCGATCATGAGCCCGGGCGACTCCGCGCATAAAGAGCCGGATACGGCGGCCGACCGCCAGGCCCGAACCGCCGCCGCCCTTCCGCCGCGCAAGCGCCGAACCTTGCGTCTGGTGCTGGTGCTGGTCAACCTGTTCATTCTGGCCATCCCGGTCTCCGGTCTGTCTCTGTTTCGCATTTATGAGAATGAACTGGTGCGGCA
>JAISRV010000197.1 GCA_031273445.1 Candidatus Adiutrix sp.
GTCGCTTCGCTCCGTCGCCCCTCTCCGGGGGCGACCGCTTTTTAAAAATGTTCGCCTACGCCCGAGAACTGCTGGTTTAACGGCTCTGGCCAGCCAGATTTTTGGCCGCGCCCATCAGGCGATAAACCAGGGCTGAGCCGAGCCAGGAGATGTCTTCGTTCGTGAGGCAGGAGGCGATGACCCGATCAAAAAGAACCAGGCCCGCGCTTTCGAATTCTTCGTCGGCCAGGTGCACCGCGGCCAGAAGGTCGATATTCGGCAAAACCCTGAACCGGCCGGCCTCATCGCCGAAGCCTCGAACCGCCTCGCCGCCCAGGGCCGCCGTCGCCCTGGTCAGAAGGCCGGGCGCCTGGCCGAAGACTTTAGCCAGAGGGGCTTCGGCCCGGCTGTGGAAGGCCTTGGCGTAGAATTCGCCGCCGGGTATCTGGCGATAGGCCGCCCACTCGCCGGTCGGCGGCAGGCCCTTGGCCCCGGTCAAGTAGTGCAGCACCAACACCGCGTCGGTCAGGCTGAAGCCTTCACCCTCTTTGGGGTCGCGCCAGGCCACGTCCATAGCGGGCGCGGCCACCCGCACGGGACGGCCGAAAAAAACCAGTTCGAAGCTGTCGTCTTCCGGGCGCCAATCAGCGCCGGCGGCGGCGGCCAAGATCCGCGGGTCTTGGCCGGCCAATTCTTCCGCGGCGATGCGGCAGGCGTTTTTGTAGTCGTCGACTCTCACGGACGCTCCTTGATTAAGCTGAATTTAAAAAAAAGCGAGAGCCTTTGGCTCTCGCTTCGCGTGGGGCGAAGGGGTTTCAATATGAATTTTCCTCGTGAATATAATTTATGATGGTTCCCAGCGCTTCGTCGACCATTTGGGGCAGCACCTGACAGGTGGCCACGGCCTCGTGCCCTCCGCCGCCGAAGTGAAGGGCGATGCTGCCCAGATTGTCCTTGCTGACGCGGTTGAGGATGCTGTTGCCCAAGGCCAGAGCCACGTTTTTGCGTTCCCTGTCCCAGGTGACGTGAATGCTGACTTTACACTCCGGATACATGGAATAGACCAGGAAGCGGTTACCGGCGTAAATGAGCTCTTCATTGCGGAAATCGATGATCAGCACGTCGCCGGTCTGGCGTGAACAGCGTTTCAGCATATTGCGAAAGAGGTGCTCCTGCTCGAAATAGCGGTCGGCCCGCTCCTTGACGTCAGGCTGGAGCAATATTTCCGGGGCGGACAGGGAGCGGCAGAATTCGATCATCTCCAGCATCAGCTGATAGTTGGAGATGCGGAAATCGTGAAAACGGCCGAGGCCCGTGCGCGGATCCATGATGAAGCCAATGAGAATCCAATCAGTGGGGGCGTCGATTTGCGAGGCGGTCAGGTCGGCGCTGTCGACCTTGTCGACCGCCTCCATCATCGGGGTCCAATGGGCCGGGAAACGAGCGGCGCCGCCGAGGAAGTCATATACCACCCTGGCGCAGGAAGGGGCTATCCTCGACATGCCCCGGTAAGATATGGCCCCCAGCCGTTCGCCTTCGCTGGTATGGTGATCGAACCACATGCCGCAGCCGGGAGCGTAGGGGATATTGGCCAGAATATCGTTGCCGTTTATTTCCACCAGCCCATCCTGTATGTCCTTCGGATGGACAAACTTATAGCTGTCGATAAGGCCGGCCTCCTTCAGGAGAGCCCCGCAGGCCAGGCCGTCAAAGTCGGATCGGGTCACCAGACGCATAAATTCCTCATTTCTTAAAACCTACTTGAGGGGTTATCTGGAATTAACAAGATGGTGCCCGGAGCCGGAATCGAACCGGCACAGCCGCTTGGGCCGAGGGATTTTAAGTCCCTTGCGTCTACCAGTTCCGCCATCCGGGCCTATAATCCTTAATAACTCCTGCGCCGTTTAATGTCAAGAAAATTAAATGAAATCAAAGACCCGGCCGGAGAGTTCAGGCCGCCGCGGCCAAATTCATCTGGCCCAGACGATCAAGTTGGCGTCGGGCTTTTCCGACTCTCTGAATCCGGCTTGCCGCAAAAGGCTCAAGGCCAGTTCATCCGGATAGGAAGAGCGCAGGACCATGCGGGTTATATCCAGATTCAGCAGCATTTTGGCGCATATGGCGCAAGGCTGGGTAGTGCAGTAGAGAGTCGCCGCCTTGATGGCTATGCCATGCTGGGCCGCCTGCAAAACAGCGTTCTGTTCGGCGTGAATCGCCCGGCACATCTCGTGGCGCTGGCCGGAAGGAATGCCCATCTCTTTGCGCAGGCAGCCCGCTTCACGGCAATGCGCCAAGCCGCTGGGCGCCCCGTTGTAGCCTGTCGCCAGCACCCGGCGATCGGAAACTAAAATAGCCCCGACCTGACGCCGCAGGCAGGTGGAACGAGTGCCGGCCAGTTCCGCCAGCTGCAGGAAATATTCATCCCACCCCGGCCGCGAACCGGTGGTCGCCGAACCGCTCTCGTCGTTTTTCACGAGGCCGTCCAGCTTACATATTCGGATACAGAGGAAATAATTGGCAAAGCGTCTCCACTTTCTGACGTATTTTTTTCAAGCGGTTGTCGTCGTTCGGGGTGGACAGCGCCTCGACGATGAACCCGGCCGCCTGATCCATCTCCGGCTCTTTCATGCCGCGCGTAGTCAGGGCAGGAGCGCCCAGGCGCAGTCCGGAAGTTATGGTATTCGGCCTGGGGTCAAAAGGTATGGAATTCTTATTAGTGGCGATGCCGGCTTTTTCCAGCGCTTGCTCGGCGGCCAGGCCGGTCAGATTTTTGCTGCGCAAGTCCAGAAGCGCCAGATGAGTGCTGGTGCCGCCGGAAACGACGCGGAATCCCGCGTCGGCCAGATTGGCGGCCAGACGTGCGGCGTTTAAAACCACTTGGTGCTGATAGTCCATGAAGTCGGGGGTCAGGGCTTCGCCAAAGGCCACAGCCTTGGCCGCGATGACATGCACTAAAGGCCCCCCTTGAATGCCGGGGAAAATTTGACCGTCCACCTGTTTGGCCAGCGGCTTTTTACAAAGAATCAAGCCGCCGCGCGGCCCGCGTAAAGTCTTGTGGGTAGTGCTGGTGACGATATCAGCCAAGCCCACGGGCGAAGGATAAATGCCGGCGGCCACCAAGCCTGCGAAGTGGGCCATATCGACCACCAGAACAGCGTTGGCCAGATCGGCGGCTTCGCGAAATTTGGCGAAATCAATGATCCGCGGATAGGCGGAAGAGCCGGCCACAATGACTTCGGGTTTTATCTCGTCGGCTTTCTTCAAAAGCGCGTCATAGTCGATCAATTCCGTATCTTCCCGTACGCCATAGGTATGAACGGTAAAAATACGGCCGGAAAAATTGACCTGGGAACCATGGGACAGGTGGCCGCCATGGGCCAGATCCATGCCCAACAAGGCATCGCCCGGCTTCATGACCGCGAAATAAGCCGCCATGTTGGCCTGGGAGCCGCTGTGAGGCTGAACATTGGCGTGCTCGGCCTGGAACAGTTTCCGGACCCGGTTGATGGCCAGTTCCTCAATTTGATCCACGAATTCGCAGCCGCCGTAGTAACGGCGGCCCGGATAACCTTCAGCATACTTGTTATTGAGAATTGAACCGTTGGCGGCCAGGACGGCTTCCGAGGCGAAATTTTCCGAGGCGATGAGTTCCAGACAGCGCCGCTGCCGTTCCAATTCGTTTTTAACCAGCGCGCCTATCTGCGGATCTTGCCGGTCCAGAATTGTTTCCATATGTCTCAATCCTTTAGCGTCAGGGAATTTTATCAAGACGCGCCTGGTGGCGGCCGCCTTCAAAAGGAGTAGCCAGAAAAACATCGACCATGGCCAGCGCCAGGCCTTCGCCAACCACTCTCTCGCCCAAAGTCAGAATGTTGGCGTTATTGTGAGCCCTGGCCATGCGCGCCAGAAACTCGTTGGCGCAGCTAGCCGCGCGAACGCCCCGGACGCGGTTGGCGGCTATAGCCATGCCCAGGCCGGAGCCGCAGACCAGGATGCCCGCGGCAAAACGACCCGCCGCCAGGCTTTCGGCCAAAGGAAAGGCATAATCGGGGTAGTCGACCTTGTCCGCTTCGTCGGACACGCCAAAGTCAAACACGCTGAGGCCGGCCGCAAGGAGATGGTCTTTAACCGCTTTTTTCAGACGCCGGCCGGCATGGTCACTGGCCACCGCCAATTGCGCTTCCATGGGGCCGGGCCATTTGTTGGCGGCATATTCATCTATTATGGCCAGATTCATAGTATTTTCTTTAGCGCCGACCAGAAGCGGAAACTGAATCAACGGCGCGCCTCCGCCGCGAAAGCCGGGCCTGACAGGAAAGTCGCCGGAGGCGTTTAATCTAATTTTCCGCTGACCGCGCCCGCCCGCCAACAAAAACCCGGCGCCGGGCGCCTCAGAGCTGGCCCGGCCGTTTCTTAAACGGCTTTAAAAATCAGACAACCGTTGGTGCCGCCGAAACCAAATGAATTGCTCATGGCCGCCTTGACTTTGACTTTACGGGAGACATTGGGCACATAATCCAGGTCGCAGCCAGGGCCTGGCTCGTCCAGATTTATGGTGGGCGGCAACATGCCGTCATAAAGGGCCATGACCGAAATGACCGCTTCAAGCCCGCCGGCCGCGCCCAAAAGGTGGCCGGTCATGGATTTGGTGGAACTGACGGCCAGCTTATAGGCATGCTCGCCGAAAGTCGACTTTATGGCCACGGTTTCAATCAGGTCGTTTAAGTCGGTGGAGGTTCCGTGGGCGTTGATATAGCCTATGTCGGTCGGGGCCAGGCCGCAAATGGCCGCATCTTCCAGAGCGGCCCGCATGGCGGCAATGGCGCCTTCGCCGTTTTCCGGCGGGGCGGTCATGTGGTAAGCATCGCTGGAGGCGCCGAAGCCGGCCGCTTCGGCATAGATTTTTGCGCCCCGGGCCACGGCGTGTTCCCACTCTTCTAAAACGATGACGCCGGCCCCTTCGCCGATGACGAAACCGTCACGGTCTTTGTCAAAGGGGCGGCTGGCTTTTTCAGGGGCGTCATTTCTGGTGGAAAGGGCCTTGAGGGCGTTGAACCCGGCCACGGCCAGCGGCGTGATCACCGCCTCGGCTCCGCCGGCGATCATGGCGGTATAGCCGTTGTCGCGGATCTGCTGAAAGGCCCAGCCCACAGCGTGGGTGCCGGCGGCGCAGGCCGTGGAAACCATGAGATTGGGGCCCTTGACGCCCAGCTCAATGGCGATTTGACCCGGAGCCATATTGCCGATCATCATGGGCACAAAAAAAGGGCTGACCCGATCGGGGCCCCTGCTTAAAAGAACCTCATGGTTGGCTTCGATGGTGGCAAGACCGCCCAGGCCGCAACCCATGGCGCAGCCGACTTTCAGGGCCAGAGATTCGTCAACGGCCAAGCCGCTGTCAGCCATGGCCATTTTAGCGGCGGCCACGGCATACTGGATAAAAAGGTCAAAACGTTTGACCGCCTTTTTATCCAGATAGTTTTCAGGGCTAAAACCTTTAACTTCAGCGGCTATGGACGTCTTTTGGGCTGAGGCGTCGAATCTGGTTATAGGGCCTACGCCGCTTCTCCCGTCCAGAAGGGCATGCCAGGAAGAATCCAGATCATTGCCTACAGGGGAAAGCAACGCGGCTCCGGTCACGGCCACACGTTTTGGTGAAGAGGTCCTGGCCACAGGCGCGTCCTTATTGTGGCATGCTTGAAATAAAATCGACCGCGTTTTGAACGGTCTTTATCTGCTGGGCGGCTTCATCCTCGATTTTGACGTCGAACTCTTCTTCCATGGCCATGATAAGCTCAACCAGATCAAGGGAGTCGGCGCCCAGATCATCCTGAAAGGAGGATTCGGGGCGAATTTCAGCCGCATCCACGGACAATTGCTCCGCAACGACTTTAATTACTCTTGAGGTGATGTCGGACATGTTTTCTCCTTATTTGCGGTCACTTATTTTTAACCGGTTGTATCGGCCGGAAAGCGGCTCTCGGGCATTTTCAGGCCCGGAGACCCGCTTGTCGGCAACGCGGCTGCTAGCTTGCATGCGCTAGAACCAAAAGACTTTTTAAAGCTGACGACCGACCGACGAACCAAGGTCGCCGGCTCTCGGCTGCGCCTGAACATCGCCAGTCGTCTCAATAATTTTTTTATTTTAATGGAAAAACGCCAAATACTCAAGGCCGCTGTTCCGGCCTTCTGTTTAGGGCGTATTTTTAAAGATAAAGCCCGCCGTTTACGTGGATGGTCTGACCGGTGACATAAGCCGCTCCGTCGCCGGCCAGAAAAGCCACGACTTCGGCCACATCTTCAGGCGAGCCGAAACGGCCGGCGGGTATGCGCCCCACAAAAGATTCGCGCAGCTTTTCGTCCAGCTTGGAGGTCATGTCCGTGGCAATGAAGCCAGGGGCCACGGCATTTACCGTGACCCCTCGCGAAGCCAGCTCCAGGGCCATGCTTTTGGTCAGGCCGACCAGCCCGGCCTTGGAGGCGCAGTAGTTGGCCTGGCCGGGATTTCCGCTGAAAGCCACCACCGAGCTTAAGTTGATGATGCGGCCCCGGCGCTGCTTCATCATAACCTTGGCGGCCGGCCTTGAGCAGGCGAAAGCGCCGAAGAGATTGGCTTCCAGGACGGCGCGCCAGTCCTCGTCAGAGAGGCGCACGCTCAAATTGTCGCGCGTCAAGCCGGCGTTGTTGACCAGAACATCAAGCCGGCCGTAACGGGAGACGATATCCTCAATATGCCGCTGGGCGGCGACGCTGTCTTCAGCCGCCCAACATTGAGCTTCAGCCGCTCCCGTTCGGTCTTTCAAAAGGGCCAGCGTCTCCGCCGCGCCGGGCGAAGACGGATTAACGTGAGTGAAGACAATCGCCGTATCCGGCGCAGCCAGCTTCATGGCCACGGCCCGGCCTATGCCGCGCGCGCCGCCGGTGACAAGCGCCACTCTGCCGATGCCTATATCCATACTTTAAATCATCCCTTAACAAAACAGAATTGATGGATTATGATAAAAGCGCGCTCTGAAATATTTTCGCCGCTGCGCCAAATCAGCCTTCCGGAACCTTGGCGTCGTCGGAACAAAAAACAATAGCCCCAGCCGGACACACTTCCAGACAGGAGGCGCACTGCCGACAGCCCACGCCTATGCTGACGCCCGGGCGACCCTGCTCAATGGCTCCGAACGGACAATATTCACGGCATAAGCCGCAGCCAAGGCAACCGCCAATCACGATAAGGCGGGCATAACCGCTTTTACCGTTAACGCCCGCCATAGGGAAACACCCGCGCTGTTTGGGTCAGACGCGGCCCAAACAGCCGCGCCGGAACCGCAGAAGGCTTCGCGTCGGCGAAGAAGCTCCGCCTTATTCGCCGATAGCCAGAATCTGACGGCCCCGGTAGAGACCGCAGTGGAGGCAAACGTGATGAGGGCGCTTGGGTTCTCCGCAATGCGAGCATTTAACCACGGTGGGAGCTATCGCGGTATAGTGGGTGCGGCGCTTGCGCCCCTTCATTTTGGATTGTCTTCTCTTGGGTACAGCCATTTCACACCATTATTTCTGCTCCCGGCGGCCGCGGCTTTGGGAGCGCGTTAATTTGCCAGTTGATCTTCCCTGGAGCAGCCGCAAAGACCTTCGTTCAAATCAGCCCCGCAACGGAGGCACAAACCGGCGCAGTCCGGCCGGCAAATAAAGCGATAAGGCCAGGCCAGCCAAAACAATTCCGCCAGAAACGGCGAAAGGTCGAAACGGCCGTCGACGATTTCCAACTGGCCTTCGTCGTCAGATTTTTCGCCCGGCCCGGCCAGTTCCAAAATTTCGTCCGCCTCTAAAGTCAAAACGGCCCGCGCCTCGCTCAGGCAACGGTCGCAGACGATCATCACTTCCACGCGCAGATAGCCTTTGACGGCCAGCCGGCGCCCGACCAGCCGCAAAGACAGGCGCCCGGTCAAGGGCGACAGAAAATTAGGGACGGCCTTGCCCTCGTCGGCGACCAGCCCGGCAAGCTCTTCGGAACCCAGGTTAAGATCAGCCTCACGGCCGTCCGGCGGCCAGGGGGCGACGGCAAAAATCAAACAGGGCAACGAGCGCAAGGAAAGACCATCCTGTGATTTTTTTCTCCCGGCCGCGAAAAGAGGAAGCCCTCGCCGGGAGGTTGACGCCGCTCGCCAGCGGCTGGCCGGCCTTGGCCCCGCGCTGCTGGCGAAAAAGGTATTTTAGCCTAAACCAAATCTGAGTCAAGGACAAAAAAACCGAAAAAGTCATTGCTCTTCGCCGGCGGTTTCAGGGGCCGCCGGGCCGGAGGCGGTTTCCGCTTCCGCAGAAGCCGCCTCAGCCGCCGTGTTTTCATCCGCAATCGGAACAGCCTCCGCGACGCCGCCGGCGGAGAGGTCCGGCTGCTCGGCCGCCTCCACGGGCACGGCCTCCACGGGCACGGCCTCCACGGGCGGGGACTCCACGGGCACGGCCTCCACGGGCGGGGGAACGACGGCGGGGGCGGCGGTTTCCGCCGCCGGCCACTCTTCCATTATTGAGCCCTTGGAAACCCCGCCTTGGTGGATGGCCAGATACAGAGACGAGCACATGAAGATCACGGCCGCGCCGCAGGTGACTTTGCTGATAATGGTGGCCGGGCCGCGCGAGCCGAAGACCGACCCCGAAGAGCCGCCGAAAGCCGCGCCCATGCCCGCGCCCTTGCCGGCCTGCAAAAGAACCGTCAGCACCATGAGCACGGCCACGACGACATGAACAGAGACTATGATTGTATACATAAAGCTCTCACTGAAAAATATTTTAAGCTTTAGCGCCTTTATTTTTAAAGGCGGTTTCCAGCCTCGAACTGAAAAATATAACACAATGAAAGCGAAATGGCAAATCCGCGCGCCATTTTTCAGGTAAGGAAACGAACAGTATGGCCCATGTGGACGAAAATAATTGTTGCGCCCGCAGCGGGACGGGGCTGGCCAAACATGGCGCTAAGCATCGAAATTGATGATCCGGGCAAAGGCGGCGGCGTCCAGGCTGGCCCCGCCCGCCAAAGCGCCGTCTATGTCGGGCTGACTCATCAATTTGGCGATGTTGTCCGGCTTGACCGAACCGCCATAAAGGATGCGCGCGGCTTCGGCCGTCTTGTCTCCCAGTTGTTCGGCCAGATGCCGGCGGATGAAGACGTGGGCCTCCTGGGCCGTCTCCGGAGTCGCGGTTTTGCCGCTGCCGATAGCCCAGACGGGCTCATAGGCGATGACCAGGCTGGCCAGGTCGGCGGCGGAAAAGCCGTTCAGGGCTTCCTTCAATTGCGCCGCCAAAACGTCGAAGGCGCGGCCGCCTTCGCGTTCGGCCAAACTTTCGCCCAGGCACAGGATAGGGATGAGGCCGGCGGCCAGGGCGGCGCCGAGTTTTTTATTCACCCAGGCCCCGGTGTCGCCGAAAAACTGGCGCCGCTCGCTGTGGCCGAGGATGACCGCCCGGGCCCCGGTCGCCGCCGCCATAGGGGCTGAGACTTCGCCGGTGAAGGCGCCTTCGTTTTCAAAATAGACGTTCTGGGCGGCGATTATGATGGGCGTATCGGCAACCGCCGCAACGGAGGCTTCCAAAGAGGGGAAGGGGACGGCCAGGGCTACTTCCCGGTCGTCCTTCAAGGGGCTCAGCTTTATCAGCTCGCTGAAGAACTGGCGGGCCTGGGCGCTGGTTTTGAACATCTTCCAATTGCCGGCCAAAAAAGGTTTCCTGCTCATTATGATCCTTTCGGTTGCGCGCCTCGGCGCTGATTTGAGCTGTCCCGGACCTGAAGCCGCAGCGTCAGAGCTTCCGGAAGCCTGCCTCTAAATTTTAGTCGAAATTAAGGACTTTGATATTCCGGTTTGAGGCCGGCTCAATAGATGCCATGCCTTAAGTATATCAAAAAGACCTGAGCCAGGCAACCGCCGGCGAGCAGCCGCAGCAGTTCTCGGCAGGTCGCTCAATAGAACCGGCTAACTGAAAACGGCCGCGGCCATATCCGGCTTCGCCGCCCGGCAGGGTCGGAAAGACTTAAAATTAAGGCGATTTTTTCTTGTAAGTTCTGGTAATTGACAGAAAGGCCGAGAAAGATTATCATTAAACACACGCGAAAAAATTCCTTGTGTCGGAAACAGCTTGACGCCGATTTCGCGTTGTGTTAAAAAAAGCGACTCACATGAACATCCTGTCAGGGGTGTTATCCGGTCCT
>JAISRV010000232.1 GCA_031273445.1 Candidatus Adiutrix sp.
GCCTGCCCCACGTCATAGGCCGCCTGATGCTTCTTCGCAAGGAATACCTTCAGAAAGGCCGGCTGATCGAAGCCCCGGCCGAACGCGGCGGCTACGACCTCTGCCCCGAGTGCCACGAATTGTCCATGCGCCGCGAAGGCTCCTGCCGCAAGTGCGACAAATGCGGCTTCAGCACCTGCTGACGGAAACCTACGGCTTATTTCAGGAGCGGCGGAGGTTGCGTCTGCTAGCGATCAACCACGGCATCTTCCGCAACAAATATTCCGAACGGCAAAGCATACGCAACCAAGGCCAACCGTATTTCAGCGTCAAGTCTTCTTTTCTTGGGCGGCCCAGGATCGGCGGCGCGTCTATGGCCGAGGCGCCGGGATCCACCAACCAGGCGTAATCCGGAACGTCCATCAACAGTTCCAGAATGCTTTCCCAACCGCCACGGTCACGCCAGCGGCAAAAACGGCGATGGATATTTTTCCAGTTGCCGTATTCGGCCGGCAAATCGCGCCAGGGCGCTCCCGTTTTCAATACCCAAAACACGCCATTGACGAAGGCGCGGTTATCGCGAGAGGCGCCGATCGAGCCCCCTTTACGGACAGGCAGCCGCTCCTCCAAAAGCGGCCATACTTCATCGGATACCTCCCTGTAGTCGAATATATCACGGCTTTGTTCTTCCGGTTCCATGACTGCTCCTTACAACTCATGAATTTTACGCTTATTGTAGCATATCTTCAAAGCTATTGACCGCATTATTTCAAAGCGTTTTCTTCATTCCTCTTCTTCTTCATTACTTGTTGTCGCCCCGCCATTTGTGTTAAACTTCCCAAGACGGTTTTGCCGTGCGAAAACAGGCGACGAATCTGGAGGTTTCATTGCGGCCATGAAGCTGTTATCATGGAATGTCAACGGGTTGCGGGCCATAAGTCAGAAACCGGGTTTTTGGGATTGGTTCCGCCGAAGCGGCGCCGATTTCATAGCCTTTCAGGAAACCAAGGCCTCCCCCGAACAGTTGGCGGACGACCTGCTCAATCCGGACAACTATCTTAGCTACTGGGCCGCTTCCGTCGGCAAAAAAGGTTATTCGGGAGTGGTCACCTACGCCAAGGAAGCGCCTTTGTCCGTAAGCGAGGAGCTGGGCGAGCCCAAGTGGCGGGGCGAGGGGCGCGTGGTGCGGCTGGAGACCCCGTTTTTTCACTTTTTGAACGTCTACTTTCCCAACGGCCAGAAAGACGAAGCCCGCCTTAAATATAAGCTGGGATACTATGACGCTTTTCTGGAATATGCGCAAAGCCTCCGCAAAGACAAACCGGTGGTCGTCTGCGGCGACTTCAACACCGCGCACCGGCCTGTGGATATAGCCCGCCCCAAGGAAAATGAAACCACTTCCGGTTTTTTGCCGGTGGAGCGCGCCTGGTTCGACAAGCTTGTCGACGCGGGCTATGTCGACACTTTCCGTCAGGTGAACGGCGAAAACGCCGTGGCCTATTCGTGGTGGTCTCTGCGCAGCCGGGCCAGGGCCAACAATGTGGGCTGGCGCATCGACTATTTCTTCGTCTCCTCCGAACTGACGGGCGCGGTCAAAAGAGCCTGGATCGAACCTGAAGTCCTGGGCTCGGATCATTGCCCCATAGGCCTGGAATTGGCTTTTTAGCCGTTTTTCCGAGATGGCCGCCATCAATGAGGCCCCATGACGACTCGCGAACCCGCGCTTATCGCCGCCGGCGACCCTCCCGGCGAATATCCCGTTTATTTCTACGAAAAGACGACTTCATCCCTTGACGCGGCCTGGCGGCTGATCGAAGAGGGCGCCTTGCCGATCTGGGGCTCGACCTTGGCGCGGCGCCAGACCGCCGGGCGCGGCCGCATGGGCCGGGTCTGGCAGTCGCCGCCGGGCCATGTTTACGGGGCGATCAGACTGCCCGCGGCGCGGCCTTTCGACGGCCCTGGCGCTTCATTGGCCCTGGCTTTTGTTCTGAGCGAAGCCTTAAATGGTTTCGGCGAATTCCTGATCAAATGGCCGAACGACCTTATCTACGGCGGCGGCAAAGCCGGCGGGCTCCTCCTTGAATCACGCGGGGCGACGCTGACGGCCGGAATCGGGCTCAATCTCGTGGCCCCGCCGGCCGGCGAATGGGTCGGGCGGCGCGAACCGGGCGCGCCCCCGCCTTCGGCCCTGCCGGCCTCCGAAACGCCGGAGGAACTGTGGAGCGGGCTGGTCAAAAAAATTATTTTATTGTATGATAAAAAATTTGGGGCCATGGGGATGGAGGAACTGTCCCGACTGGCGGAGCGGCGCCTTCTCTGGCGCGGCCTGAACGTGATCATCCGCCAGCCGGCCACGGAACCGGCCCAAACGGGCGCGGGCCCGCTGCGCGGCCGGATAGCCGGCCTCTGCCCGGCCGGCAGCCTTTTGATTCATTCAGGCCAGAGGGAATATCGCGTCTGGTCCGGCTCCGTCTGTCTGGACTATTTTCAAAACTGACGAAATTGGTCATTAATGATAGAGAGGCCGGGCGGTTCGCGTCCGGACCTTTCGAGGTAGCGCATGCAGACATTTGACGACATTCTCAATAAACTGAAGGGCCAGCCCATTCTGGTGGCCAACCGCGGCATCAGCGGCAGACGCATCTGCCGCTCCATCAAGGAGCGTTTATCCGCCATCGCCGTCATGACCGCCACCGACATCGACAAGGCCGCTCCGGCTGCTTCGGCGGCCCACGAGCTCATGCTCCTGGGCGAAGACCCCAGAGCCTACCTCGATTTGGACCTTATCGTCTCGCTGGCCAAAAGGCGCGGCGTCATCGGCATTCATCCCGGCTGGGGCTTCGCCTCGGAAGATGAACGCTTTCCCCGCATCTGCCTGGAAGCGGGCATCGTCTTCATCGGCTCCACGGCCGAATCGATGAACCTTCTCGGCAACAAAGTGGAAGTGCGGCGTCTGGCCAAAAACCTCAATATCCCTGTAGTACCGGGTTCCGAAGGCGCGGTGGACGTGCCGGCGGCCCGCGAGGCGGCACGCCGGATAGGCTTCCCCATCATGCTTAAAGCCGAAGGCGGCGGCGGCGGCAAGGGCATCATAGAGGTGCGCGACGAAGCGGCCCTGGAAGACGCCTTTCTCAAAGCTTCGACCATGGCCCAGGCTTCTTTCGGCAACCCGCGCCTGTATGTGGAAAAATACCTGCCGGAAGTGCGCCACATCGAGATTCAGGTCATTGCCGACAAATATGGCCATATCTTCGCTTTCGACGAGCGCGACTGCACCGTGCAGCGCAACAACCAGAAGCTCATTGAGATCACCCCTTCGCCCTGGCCGGCTTTCACGGAAGAACTGCGGGCGCGATTAAAGCATTATTCGCGTCTGCTGGCGGAAAAAGTCGGCTATGATTCCCTCTGCACGGTGGAGTTTCTCATCACTCCCGATCTTGACGCCTATATGATAGAGGTCAACACGCGCCTCCAGGTAGAACACGGCATCACAGAAGCCCGTTACGGCATTGACCTGGTGGAAGAGCAGATCGCCATAGCCTTCGGCGCCCCCTTACGCTTCACCGAAAAAGACACCCGGCCTTCGCAGGTGGCCATGCAGGTGCGCATCAACTGCGAAGACCCGCGGCATAACTTCACGCCCAATTCCGGCCTCATCAGCCGCTATGTCTCCCCCGGCGGGCCGGGCGTGCGCCTTGACTCCAACCTCAGCGCCGGCTACGACTTCCCTTCCAACTACGATTCGGCCGGCGCCCTTCTGATCGCCTACGGCCGTGACTGGCCCAAGGTGGTGGGCATCATGGAGCGGGCCCTGAGCGAGTATATCGTCGGGGGCCTGAAAACCACCATGCCTTTTTTCCGCTCGCTTTTGAAAGACAGCGACTTCAGGGCCGGCGATTTCACCACCCGGTTCATAGAACACAACCCCGCCCTCCTGGAATACAGCGACCTGGCCTCGGAATCGGAACGTCTGGCCAAACTGGCGGCGGAAATATCCGCCTTCGGCTACAACCCTTTCGTCCAGCTCGGCCAATACCGCACCAGAGACACGCCGCGAAGCCCCAAATTCGAGCCGGTTTTGCCCAAAATTCCCACCATGGATTTGACGCGCCCCTCGCCTTATCCGCGCGGCGACCGCCGGGCGCTTTTGGACCATATCCGCCAGAGCGGCAAAATACACTTCTGCGACACCACCTGCCGCGACGTCACCCAGTCCAACAGCGGCAACCGCTTCCGTCTGGCCGAAGACCGCCTGGTCGGCCCGTATCTGGACAACTGCGATTTCTTCTCCCTGGAAACCGGCGGCGGCGCCCATTTTCACGTGGCCATGCTGGCCAACATGACCTACCCTTTCAACGAGGCGGCCATGTGGAACGAATTCGCCCCCAAGACCATGAAGCAGATACTGATCCGCTCCACCAACATCCTCGGCTACAAGCCGCAGCCGGCCGGGTTGATGGAACTGACCGGGGAATTGATCTGCCGCCATTTCCAGGTGGTGCGTTGCTTCGATTTTCTGAATCACGCCGCCAATATGCGCCCATTCGCCGAAGTGGTCATGAGCCACAAAGAAGTGCTGTTCGAGCCGGCCCTGTCGCTGTCCTGGGGCCGCGGCTTCACCGTCGAACACTACCTTGAGGCCGCCGAAGCAGTTCTGAGGATGACGGGCGAAGCCGCCGGCCTTTCCCCGGACGCCGCCGCCCGCGAAGTGGCCCTCGGCCTCAAAGACATGGCCGGCGTCTGCCCGCCGCGCTTTATGACCGCCCTGGTTTCGGCCCTGAAAAAACGCTGGCCGGAACTGGTTCTGCACTACCACCGCCACTATACCGACGGCCTTTTCGTGCCCAGCGTGGGCGCGGCGGCCAAGGCCGGCGTCCATATAGTCGACGTCGCCCTGGGGGCCTCGGTCAGAAGCTACGGCCAGGGCGACGTTCTGGCCACCGCGGCCTATATGGAGGAAGAACTGGAGCTGCCGGCGGTTCTGAATCGCGACATGATCCGCCAGGCCAACTTTGTGCTCAAGCAGATCATGCCCTACTACGACCGCTACGCCTCCCCGTATTTCCAGGGCATCGACCACGACGTGGTTCATCACGGCATGCCCGGCGGCGCCGCCTCGTCTTCCCAGGAAGGGGCCATGAAGCAGGGCTACATCAAACTTCTGCCCTACATGCTGCGTTTTCTGGCCGGCGCCCGCCGCATCGTCCGTT
>JAISRV010000253.1 GCA_031273445.1 Candidatus Adiutrix sp.
CCTGGCCGTCGGCGGCCGAGAACGACCACATCCCGGGGACGTCCGGCTTGAACACAAATAACCCGTTGCGGTCGCTGCGCCCTTTTTGGTGGGGAATCCTGGCCTCGGCCGGCGAAAAAATCTGCACTTCACTGTAAGCCATCGGGGTCTGGTCGGCGTAGTAAAAAGACAGAACCACCGAAAAAGCTCTTTCCTGGCTCCAGCCGGAGCCGTGGGCCCGGGCTTCGGCGGCCGCGCCGAAATGGAGGGCCGCGGCCAGGGCCAAGGCCAGCGTCGGTCGGGATAAACTGCTCACGTCAATCTCCTGAAAGTTCCGCTCCCGATGAGCTTTAAAATCATCGCGAAGCGGGGAGGCCTGGATGATTTGAGGTCTCCGCCGCCAAGCCCGCCTCTTCCCCGGGCTTGGCGGCCTCGCCGCTCGCCTTGTTCACCAGGGCGACGCGAGCGAAGCCGGCCTGCCCCAGTTCGCCCATCAGCTCCATCATTCGGCCGTATTTGACCTCGCCGTCGCCTCGCACATAAATTTCGCCGGTTTCCGATTCCCGAGCCAGTTCTTTAAAATATTCGCGGCGGTCAGGGTCGGTCACTTCCTCCTGGCCCACGAAAACGCGGCCCTCGACGTCAAGGCTGACAATCAAAGGCTTATCCGGCCGGGGCATGGGCTCGCCGCCGCTTTTGGGCAAATTGACGTGGACCCCGCCCAGCATCAGCGGCGCGGTGACCATAAAAATAATCAAAAGCACCAGCATGATGTCGATAAACGGGGTTACATTGATGTCGGCCATGGGGGCCGCGCCGCCCTGATCAGGCGCCAGTTCAAGATTTAGTTCCACTACTCGCCTCCCTTTGACTTGTCTTGGCTAAAATGCCGCCTGGCCAAAAAATTACCCACCAATCCGACGCCGGCCAGGCCTTCTTTGGCTGTTTTCTTTATGGCGCCGGTGATTTTGTTGAAGGCCATCACCGCCGGAATGGCCGCCGCCAGGCCCATGGCCGTGGCGAACAGAGCCTCGGCGATGCCTGGCGCCACCACCGCCAGAGTGGTTTCGCCGGAAGCGGCGATGCCCGTGAAACTGTGCATTATGCCCCAGACAGTGCCGAAAAGGCCGATGAAAGGCGCGGTGGAGCCGACTGTGGCCAGAAACAGCGTCCGGGCTTCCAAACGGTCCATCTGGCTGGACAGCGCCGCCCGCATGGCCCGTTCCACCCGTTCCCGAAAGTCGGCCCGGCTCTCGTTTCCGGCGCCGTCCCGGCTTTCCTTAAGCCCGGCCTCGACGATGGGCTGGGTAAAGCGGGGAAAATCCAGGGGCAGTTCTTCATTGATATTGGCGGCCATCTTTTTGAACAGCCGGACGGTCCGGCCGGCTCGCCTGAGAATGGCCGTTTTTTCAAAAATAATGATCCAGCAGGCCACAGAAGCCAGGAGAAGCAAAATCATCACCCCCTGCACCACCGGATCGGCGTTGAGAAACATTTCCGTGACGGATAAATTTTCAGACATTCGGGTCTCCAGAACGGTCTTGGCCTTTTCCCCGGGCGCCTACATGTCGCCGGCGGCGATATGATTCCGCAGCCCCGCTCTCGCGGGGCTACGGAACACCGCCCGCTTAAGGAGAATAGCGGGCGATGAATTTGGTCAGCGCGTCAATCAAATATGGTAAAGGTAAGCGATGAATTAAAACGCTCGACGTCGCACTTGTCTAAATCTTGATATGGCTGACTTTGAGAAACTTTGGCCAACCAGTCGCCGCTTTTCAACGGGATTATGTTCACCAGCCCCTCCTTGTCGGTTCTTCCGGAAAAAGCGTAAGAACCATCGTCGGAGAAACCGCCGAAATAGGCCTCCAGCGTCGCGCCCGGCAATGGTTTTCCTTTGAAAATAACTTTCACCGGCAATTTCTGGCCCGGTTTAATATTGGCCGGATTCGCCTGCGGCACTATCTCCAGCTCCTGCCCGACCGGTTTAGCGATAAATTCCGTCTCGGCCAGGCCTCCGACATTGACGACGGCTTTGCCGTAAGATGAGGAAAAAGCGCAAGCCGTGGCCCCCGGCGCTTCCGTTTTAGGCTTGGCCACCGGCCCGTCAGGAGTTGTGGTTCTAAATGAGGGAACCGTGGCCGCCAGAACCAGGCAAGTTCCTTTGCCCAGCGGCTCTTCGCTTACAAACAGTTTGGCTTCCGGGCCTTTTTTCAGGGCAATTTCCCCCTTCGGTCCAATAAGCCGCAGCGGCTTGTATCGGCTTCCGATTTGCTCATCCTTAATGGCTTCTCCTTCCGGGAAATTGTGTCCGAAACCAAGGATCGCGGCAAGAGGCTGCCCCTCCTCCGCGGGCTTGGCGCCGGCCCAGAAATCATGGGCCAGGGCCGGAGCGGAGAGAAGGATGACGAATAAAACGACGGCGATAAATTTTGTTTTCATGGCTGCTCCTGACAATGGGCGAAAAGACGCCCGGATATTTTCATGAGATTTCCATTTCTGAAGCCGCGCTCAATAAAAGTCGGCTTCAAGAGTCAGATAAACCGCTCTGGGCGCTTGAGGCCAGTAAAGCAGGTTGCCCTGGGCGTTGGGGACGCCCCGGCCGTTTTCCTCACTGTCAACGGGACGAAAACTTGATCGGCACAGTCAGGCTGAGGCTGTTTTGAGTCAGCTCTTTGGGGAAAGCCGGCATGGGCGCGGCCCTGCGCATAAGAGCCATGGCTTCCTCGTCCAGGATCGTGTGCCCTGAGCTTTTGACCAGACGGGGCGAACGCAGGTCGCCGCTCTGGTCGACCGTGAAGCTCACGGTGACGGTTCCCTGGATTTTCCGGGCTTGAGCGGCCGGAGGGTATTTTTTATAGCGCTCCAGGCGGCGGCGTATTTGCGAAGTATAGGCATTGAGGGCATTGGGGTTGCCCGTGCCCTGGCCGCCGCCTAGGCCGCCCCGGCCTTGCCCTGGGCCGCCTCCGCCTGGCTTGAGCTCGTCGCCGGGCCCGCCCGGAGATTTGACCGGGGCCGCCGCCGGAACCGGCCGCGGCTTGGGTTTTGGCTCGGTTTTGGGCGGAACCGGCTTGGGCGGCTCTTGCGGCGGCGGCGGAACAACTTCCGCCTCTTCGGCCTGACTTTCAATAATTTCAGGTTCCGGTTCGGGCTCTGGTTCGGGCTCAGGCTCGGGCTCCGGTTCAGGCTCCGGTTCCGGTTCAGGTTCCGGCTCCGGTTCGGGTTCCGGCCCGGAGGCGATATCGTCGCTGTCGGCCCCGCCCGGCTCCCCGCCCTCAGGGTCATAATGGGCGAAATCCATCACCGCCAGTGCCTTAAACGTCTCCGCCCGGTCGGGCTGGCCGGCCAAAGCCAGGCCCAGGGCCGCCCCCAAATGGAGGGCGACCGCCGCCATGACCGACCAACGGAAGACACGTTTTTCATATTGTCGTTCGAAGCCGTGTTCCATATTTAAGGCCGTTGTTTCAGTTCATGGGCCATCGCGGCGCTCCCGCCCCAATAAAAAAAGCCGTACATCCATTTAAAATTGGATGCACGGCTTTCATAACCGCATACGTTCAAATCGATAAAACAGGCGCGAAGCGCGCTCAGGCGCCGGCTGTCCGCAAGGCCGGCAATTCGGCTTCATGCTGAATTCGCTATGAGTAAAACATATCTTCCATCCAAAGTCAACCCTTTTCAACGGCGATTTTCGACGCGCCGACGAGTCGCCCGTGATATTTAATACCCGGGTCTATAAAATATGAAACGCAAAGTATTGTGGTCGCAATCGGCCCTTGATGATTTCACGGAAAACTGATTTCGGCGCGCCGGCCGCCAAAAGGTCCGGCGGTTTTTTAATTTTTGACAGGACCAATTTTGCCGGCCCGCGCGGCCTTGTTGAACCTCAGGCAGTGGCGGTCCTGGCCCATAAGGGCTTCGGCCGCCATCATCAGACCAATGAGGTCGCGGTTTTCAGGATCGACAATCGCGCTGTCCAGACCGGCGGCGACGGTTAGGGCCATAAAGGCCTGGTTCACCAAAGACCGCAAAGGCATGCCGAATGATATGTTGCTGTGCCCGCAGGTAAGATGCGTCAGCGGGAACTCCTGTTTGACCGCCCTCATCGTCTCCAG
>JAISRV010000341.1 GCA_031273445.1 Candidatus Adiutrix sp.
ATGAGCAGAAGCGCCTGGGAGACCAGGCCCAGGAAAGGAAGCTCAATCAGCGGCCCGATGACCAGGGCCAGGGCGATGAGCGGCTCGGCGGGAAAAGCGGTCACGGCTATGGCCAGGGCGATGGGCGAGTTGCGGGCCAGAGTGACCAGGCTCAAGCTGACGGAATCGGCGAAGGAAAATTTTAAAACGCGCGCCAGCAATCTGACCAGAATAAAATTGATGATGAAAAACAACATAAGCGGCCACAGGAGGGTCACGAACACCTCCGCGCGCCCGGCCAAATGGGCCGCCTGGGAGGCGAACATGGCGCAGATGGCCAGGCATAAAAAGCGGAGCTGGCCGTCGGCGAAAATTTTATTCAGCCAAACCTCCGCCCGGCCGCCGGCCTTAAGCCCGCCTCTGACCGCCCGGGCCAGGCCAAACGGCAGAACCAGCGCCAGGGCCACGCTTTTGGCCAAAGGCGCCCAGTCAAGCTGCCCGCCGAGGCCGGCGAAAAGAAAAAGATAGAGCGGCAGGAGCAGCACCTGCAACAGAAGATTCAGAGGCAGAACGGCCGCCGACAGACTCACGTTGCCCCGCGCGACGGCGGTGAAGGCCAGATACCAGTCGGTGCAGGGCGTGACCAGCAGCATAACGAAGCCCAGGCGCAGGGCCGGCGAATCAGCCAGAAAAAGCCCGCCCAAAAGCCAGCCCAGGGCTGGAGTCCAGATGAAGTTCACGGTCAGGCTGGTCAGGGTGAACCTCAGGTCGAAGAAGCTCCGCCGCAGCTCCTGCAGGGGAACGCCTAAAAAAAGGCCGAAGAGCATACACATCAACGCCGGCGTAACGACGGCCCCGGCGGCCGCGGCCGCCGGCCGGCTCTGGCCGATCAGAAGCCCGACCGCGGCCGAGCCGATGATGAAAAAGGTCTGCAATTTTTCAAAAAGACTCATAAGCCTTCTCCTTGGCCGGGCCGCGGCAACGGGATTATAGCACGGAAACCCTCCAGGCCGAAAAATGAATAAATGAATCGCTGAATCGCGCGTGTTGTTTTTTATGGGGATATGGCATAATATAATTAGTTTAAGGCGACATGCGCTTAAAATATGGAGGACACCATGAGCAACGCCAAGCCTTCAAACGGCCTTCCCCGGGTCAAGGGCCGGTCGGCCGGGCAGGAAGGCAAATTTCTGACCTTTTCTCTGGCCAATGAGGAATACGGCGTCAGCATTTTAAAAGTACGCGAAATAATTGGAATGATGCCGATTAGGACCGTGCCGCAGACCCCGGGTTTCGTCAAAGGGATCATCAACCTGCGCGGCAAGGTTATTCCAGTGGTGGACCTGCGGCTCAAGTTCGGGATGCTGGAATTGGACTACACCGAGCGCACCAGCATCATCGTGGTCGACGTCAGCGGCGCTTCCGAAAACGTCGCGCGCATCGGCATTGTGGTCGACTTCGTTTCCGAAGTGGTCAATATCAAAGCCGAAGAAGTGGAGGACACCCCGACCTTCGGCGCTCAGTTGAGCACCGAATATATTCTCGGCCTGGCCAAAATCGGCAAAAGCGTCAAAATTCTGCTGGATATCGACCGCATTCTGTCGGCCGAAGACCTGGCCGGCCTGGATATGGGCTTCTAAAGGCGAGGACTCATGGCTAAAATGAAATTATCCTCCCGAATCAGGCTGGGGTTTGTCTCCCTGATGCTCATCATGCTGGCCCTGAACGCGGTTTCTATGCGGCATCTGGCCCCGGCGCGCGAATCTTCCCTGGTTCTGCGGGAAAAATACATGCCCCTGGTCGAGGCCGTGGCCGGCTTCAACGAGTCGCTGGGGCGGGCCGTCTATGAAATTCGCGGCTATGCCTTCACCGTGGACGATAAGTCCATGACCGAGGCCATGAGGCGCCTGACCGCGCTGGAAAAGTCGTGGTCGGAGATGCGGCGCCTCGCCCAGGCCGACGGCGCCTCGCCGGCCCGGGAGACCGTGGCGGCCCTGCGGGCCAATTTCACGGCCCTTGACGGCATCGGCAAGGGCATAGTCGGCTCGCGCGAACGATTGACGGAAATGGCCCAAAATTATCTGAATTACGCCGGAACTTTCAGGCGGTTTCAGGAGGCGCGGGCCGACGAGGAACTGGTCCGGCACGGCTACAGCATCGGCAGCAGCGAAGAGGCGCGGGCCGACCGCGTCAGGAGCCTGGCCCTGACCGGGGATATGTTGACCGCGGCCTTCAATGTCCGCCTGGCGGTCTGGGAGGCTTACGGGCGGCATGACGCGGCTGTGGCCGAGCGGCTTGACGGCCTCATTTCCGCCGCTCTGGAAATGCTGCGGGCGAACCGGCCGGCCGGCGCCGGCGATCAGGCCCAGTCCACGCTGCTCAATATGATCGATCAGATGGAAAAAATGCGGACGGAGGCCGGCGTCTATAAAAACGCCCTGGCGGCCTGGGCGGCCAGCGGGGCGGAACGCGTAAAACTGGCCGACGATCTGACCGGCGAGGCCAACCGGCTTATGGCCGACGCAATCTCCAATTCCGCCCTGACCTTGAGCGCCAATTCCGAGGCCGTCTCCCGCATGACCAGGGCCCAGATATTCGGCGCCCTGGCCGCTGTCGTCTTCTGTCTGGTTCTGGCCCGGGCGCTGGCCGGCAACGTCAG
>JAISRV010000420.1 GCA_031273445.1 Candidatus Adiutrix sp.
GAAAGGTTTTCGCCGGCCCCGGCGGCGCCCAGCCCCACTTCATCCTCAAAGGGGGCTATGGCCACGCGCAGCTTGAAGGGGCTCACGAAATCGACGCCGCCGAAAAAGCCCCAGCGCCATTCATTATCTTCGGCCATGTCCAGCACCACTCCGCAGCCGCCTAGGGCCAGGGCGGAGCATATGGCCGCGAGGGCCATGAATTTAAGACGGATCATTTTTTTCATGCCGAACACCTCAGTTTAAGTTCACGCTAAAAAAATCGGCAATTTTGAATCAACGCCATAAATTACCCTAAAGGTCGCCATATAGTCAAATGAAAATTTTGTTTGACTTTCATTGGCCTGAGTGATATTATACCAGTTAATCTTAAAAATCGCGATCATTAAGGCTTTAAAATCCCGCTTAATCCGGCGAGGGCGGCAGGGCGCGCCCGAAGTCCGCGCTAAACGCGGACTATTGGAGTGTGCGTTTAAGATGGATATTTGCCCCGCGCCGCCGCTTTGCGCCTTGACGAACCCGGCCGCGCCATTTTTTATGTCTTCAAGAGGAGAAGCTATGCAGGCACAACTGACAGAAAGCCAAGTGCTGAAGATTATGGAGAGATACGGCAATGACCCCCAACAGCTCATTGCCGTGTTGCTCGATGTTCAGGCCGCTTCCGGAACCAATTACGTCGACGAAAAATGGGCGGCCCTGGCCGCCCGCGTCCTTGACGTTCCGCTATCGCAAATTTACGACATTCTGACTTTTTACGCCATGTTCAGCACCAAGCCCAGGGGCGAATACGTCATAGAGATATGCCGCAGCACCCCTTGCCATTTCACGAAAGCCGACCAGGTCGTCGCCTGGTTCGAGCAGGCGCTGGGCATCAAGATGGGCGAAACCACGCTGGACAATAAATTCACCCTCTCGCGAACCTGTTGCGTCGGGGCTTGCGACATTGGCCCGGTGGCCAAGATCGGCGATGAGGTTTACGGGGATCTGACCCTGGAAAAAGTGAATGTTCTGGTTCGCAGCTACCGGGAAGGTCTGCCGAGCTTTAGGGAGGCGCTGGCATGTCAAAATTGAAAACGCTTGTCATCGAAGGCGCCGGACAGATCGCCCCCGCCAAAGTGGATGATTATCTGGCCATAGGCGGCTATAACGGCCTGAAAAAGGCCACAGGCATGAAGCCGGAAGACATTATCGGCGAAGTGAAAAAATCCGGGCTGCTGGGCCGCGGCGGCGCGGCCTATCCGGCCGGCAAAAAATGGGATCACCTGCTTCACATACCGGAGTTTCCCAAATACATCGTCTGCAACGCCGACGAAGGCGAGCCGGGCACTTTCAAAGACCGGCTCCTGATGGCCAAACTGCCCTTAAGGGTCATCGAGGGCATGACCATCGCCGGTTACGTTTTTGGGGCCAAGGCCGGCTATATTTACGTCAGGGGCGAATACCGCAAGATTCAGAGGGTGTTGCAGGAGGCCATACTCCACGCCAGAGGCGCGGGCTTCCTGGGCAAAAATATTCTGGGGCGCGGCTTCGATTTCGATATTTACATTATTTCCGGCGCGGGCGCCTATGTCTGCGGCGAAAATTCCGCCCTTCTCAATTCCACCGAAGGCAAGGTCGGCCGGCCCCGCATCAAGCCGCCCCACCTGGCTGAAGTGGGCCTGTTTTTAAAGCCGACCCTGGTCAACAACGTGGAGTCCTTCGCCAGCATCCCCACGATCGTCGAGAACGGCGGGGAGAAATATTTCAGCTACGGCTCCCCCGACAGCGGCGGCGTCAAGCTGGTCTGTCTTTCCGGGCATGTCAAGCGCCGCGGCGTCTTCGAGGTTCCTTTCGGGCCGACCCTGCGCGATATCATTTTCGACCCGGAGCTGGGGGCGGGCATACCGGACGGCAAACGCCTGAAGTTTTTCCATCTCGGCGGCCAGAGCGGCCCCATCGGCGGGCCTGGGCAATTGGACACGCCTTACGACTACAAGGCCCTGACCAAAGCCGGCCTTTCGGTCGGGTCTGGCGCGGTGGTGGTCATGAATGAGGATGTGTCGATTCTGGAATACCTCAAGGGCGTCACCGAATTCTTCCTCCATGAGTCCTGCGGCAAGTGCGTGCCCTGCCGTGAAGGCAACAAGCAGATATACAAGATACTTTGCCGCCTGGCCGTGCCCGGCCAGTCCCAGCCCGGTGATCTGGGCATTCTGCGCCGTCTGGTCGACACTATGATTTCCGCCTCTTTCTGCGGCCTGGGGCAGTCGGCGGCTGTGGCCCTGAACACCGCCTGGCGTCATTTTAAAGAGGAATTCGAGGCCAACGCCGTCGAAGGCCAGGCTGGGGCCGAAGCGGCTTAAGGTCTTCGGCCGCGCTTGTTTCAAATGGATTTTATCCTTAAGACAGATATGAGGTATTTCAATATGAGTCACCATGCGCCAGATCCTAATAAAAGCGTGAACCTGACCATTGACGGCATCCCGGTGACCGTTCCGGAAGGGACCACCATTCTGGAGGCGGCCAGGAAGGTCAATGTCTCCATCCCCGTTCTCTGCCACCATCCCGACGTCAAGGTGCGGGCCGTCTGCCGCTTGTGCGTGGTGGAATGCGACGGCGGCAGAAAGCTCAAGGCCGCCTGTTCCAACGAGGTCTGGGAGGGGCTCAGCGTCGTTACCGACAACGCCCGTCTCCGGGGCATACGCCGGATGATCCTGGAACTTATCCTGGCCGAACATCCCCAGGACTGCTTGGCCTGCATTCGCAACCAGACCTGCGAACTCCAGGCCTTGGCCCATCAGTTCGGCATCTATAAGCCGGGCTTCCCGGTGGAGGCGCGTCATTTCCCGCGGGTGGTGGACACTGAAACGCTGGTTCGCGACATGTCCAAATGCGTCAAGTGCGGCCGTTGCGTGGCCGTGTGTCAGGATGTTCAGAACGTCAGGGCCATCAACACCTCCCATCGCAGCGTCCATTACGAGATCACCACGCCCTATGACAAACCCCTGATCGAGGGACTCTGCGTCTACTGCGGCCAGTGTTCCGCGGTCTGCCCGGTGGGCGCCATTTATGAAAACGACCAGACCGACCAGGTGTGGCAGGCCATTGACGACCCGGAACGCCACGTGGTGGTGCAGACCGCCCCGGCCGTGCGCGTGGCTTTGGGCGACGAGTTCGGCCTGGCGCCGGGCGCCATCAGCACCGGCAAACTCGTTTCCGCCTTAAAACGCCTGGGTTTCGACAAGGTTTTCGACACCGATTTTTCGGCCGACGTCACCATCATGGAAGAAGGGCACGAATTCCTGCATCGGCTCTCCAACGGCGGGAAGCTGCCTATGATCACCAGTTGCTCCCCGGGTTGGGTCAATTTCATGGAAGTCTTTTACCCGGACCTTCTGCCGCATCTTTCCACCTGCAAATCGCCCCAGCAGATGTTCGGAGCCCTGGCCAAGACTTATTATCCCAACGCCTACGGCGTCGACCCGGCCAAGGTCACGGTCGTGTCCATCATGCCCTGCACGGCCAAGAAGTTCGAATCCAAGCGGCCGGAGATGAATTCCAGCGGCTACCGCGATGTGGACGTCGTTCTGACCACGCGGGAACTGGGCCGTATGATCAAAATCGCCGGCATCAACTTCGAAGCGCTGCCTGAATCGGACTACGACAGCATCATGGGCCAGAGCTCGGGCGCGGCGGCCATCTTCGGCACCTCCGGCGGCGTGATGGAAGCGGCCCTGAGGACGGTTTATGAAGCGGCCACCGGCAAGGAACTAAAAAGTCTGGACTTCGAGGCCGTGCGCGGCCACGAGGGCATTAAGCGCACGGAAGTGGCCGTAGGCGACGCCACGGTCAAAATCATCGTGGTCAACGGTCTTAGAAACGCCCGCCGGGTCATGAATTCCGTCCGCCGCGGCGAGTGCGACGCGCATTTTATTGAGGTCATGTCCTGCCCCGGCGGTTGCGTCGGCGGCGGCGGCCAGCCTTACGGCACCAGTAAAACGAAGCTAAGCCGCATGGACGGCCTTTATGAGATCGACCGGAGTCTGCCGATCCGCCAGTCGCATAAAAATCCGGAAGTCGCCGCCCTGTATGAAAAATTCCTGGGGGCGCCCCTGGGCGAGAAGTCGCACAAACTCCTGCACACCCATTACAGCACCCAGGGCAAGAACCATTGGTCCGTGCCCCATGTGACCATCACCGGCCGGGGGAAATAAATCCGGCCGGAGGCCGCGCCCGGAAAGTCTCGTTTTGGGCCGGCGATTTAAAAAAATGAGAATAGAGGGGGAGAGAAGCCGGCGGCTTCTCTCCCCCTCGTTCGTCGTCGGAGCCTAAACTAAAGTTTTTTTATCACGCCGGCCGGCGGTTTTTCAAACTTCGGCCAGGGACGCTTCTCGCGTTTGTTCGTCATGGCCCAATAGCGTTCGAATTCCGGCGCCTCCATGGGGCGGCCGTAAAAATAGCCCTGGGCGAACCGGCAGTTGACCGACTTGAGAAATTCCACCTGCTCGAGGGTCTCGACGCCTTCGCAGACCACGTTCATGTTCAGGCCGCCGGCGATTTTAACCACGCCTTCAATGATGACGCGGTCGCTGCGCTCGACGAAGGCGTCGACGAAAGTGTGGTCCAGCTTCAGCACGTCGGCCGGCAGTTTTTGCAGCAACCCCAGCGATGAGTAGCCCGTGCCGAAGTCGTCAATGGCGATGCGGAACCCTTTTTCCTGAAGCTGGCGCATCAGCTTCACCAGGGAATCGGTATTTTCCATGGCCACGGTTTCGGTGATTTCCAGCTCCAGGAATTTGCAGGGCACGCCATAGCTGGCCGCGATGTCTTCGAGGCGGTCGTGGAATTTTTCGTCGTTGATATGCAGCCGGGAAAAGTTGCAGGAAATGGGCAGCGGTTCTAGGGGGCCGGCCAGCCATTGCTTCATGAGGGCGCAGACCCGCTCATATATGTGGAAATCAATTTCCACCACAAAGCCGTTTTTTTCAGACAGCGGAATGAATTTGTCGGGCCCGATGAAGCCCTGGTCAGGGTGGCTCCAGCGCGCCAGCGCTTCCGCCCCGACCATGCGCCCAGAGAAAATATCCACCTTGGGCTGAAAATAAGGCACGAATTCGCCCCGTTTCAACGCGGTTCGCATCATCCCCTCCAGCTCTTTTTCCTGGCGCAGGGACTCCCGAATGCTCGCGTCGTAAGGCGCCAGCATGTTGGGCATGGCGGCGCGCTTGGCCACGCCGCGGGCATAGTTGGCCCGGTCTATCATGGAGGCTATGTCTGTTTCCCCGTCGGCGCGGAAATAAAGGCCGGCATTGAAGGAAAGATGATAAGGCCTGAGGGCGGGGAGCGACGGCAGACTCTCCAGCAGCCGCTGGGCGCGGGCTTTGGTTCGCTGTTCGTCTCCGGTCGTCTTCAGCATCATGACGAAGTTGTCGGCCGTGATGCGGGCCGTCATTTCGCCCTTTTCCGCTTTTCCCGCCAGATGCCCTCCGATGGCGCGCAGCACCAGGTCGCCCGCGTCGTAGCCGTGAACGTCGTTTATGTATTTAAAAGTTTTGATGTCGATATAAACGATGGCGCGGGCCGCTTCCGGATCGGCGCAGAGGGCCCGCTCAGCCTCCAGCTTGAATCTCTGAATGGACCATTGCCCGGTCAGAGCGTCGACGTAGAGTTGTTCCCGGATGCGCCTTAAGGCCCGCTCGCGGTACCATATGACGACCAGAAGGGCCGCGATGACGACGGCCACGACCAGGCTCAGCATAATGACGGCCGTCATGGGATTGCGGCTGATGAACCTTCTGAGAGTGAAGGGCTGGTTGGTCAAAAGGGTTCCGAAGAGAATATCGTTGATTTCGGCGCTGGACAGGCCGGCGATGGCCTTGTTCAGCAGGGAACGGAGTTCCGGCGGCGCGTGGGGGGCCAGCCCGATGGAAATTTCGTTGGCGTAGCCCGGTATGGCCACCACGTTCAAGTGGGCGTATTAGTGGTTCTGCATATGATAGATGTCGGCGTAGGTGTTGACGATGGCGTCGCGCGCCCGGCCTTCGGCCACTTCACGCACGGCCTCTTCATAAGTGGAGACGCGAATCAGCCGGCGCCCGCCGCTCAGGTGAAAAATCCAGAAATCCGGAATATAGCCCTCGGGTATGGCCAGGGCGTCGTCCTCGGCATAGGGGTTGGCCACCAGGGTCATCGGCAGCGTCAGGTAAGGGCGGGTGGACTGGAG
>JAISRV010000081.1 GCA_031273445.1 Candidatus Adiutrix sp.
ATTTTACGGGAATTTCGCAGTAGGAGGGATCGCCCTCGACGCAACCGCCGACGCAGACGATTTCGCCGCGCGCGTCCACGGCCAGGGCGCCGCCCGGCCGGGCGGAGCATTTCACTTTAAAACGGCTGTCGCGTGCGCAGGGCCCCGGCCCGCAGACGATGCGGCCCTTCACGTCTCTCTCCAGGCCGCCGCTGGGCGGGGGGCAGATGATCGCGCCGGACAGCTCCGTCACGCAGCCCGCGTTCCCGGCGAAACAGACCGAAGGCGCGAACAGCAGGGCCGCCCCCAGCATCAAGCCGAAATTGCGCATGAGCCCGTCCTTAAAGCGGCTTTAAAATTCGCCGACCTTCAAAATTATTTCCTCAACCACGGCGCCGTCGGCCAGTTCGGCGTTCAGGCGCGTGAGCCAGTCGCGTTTTTTGTAGCTGAATCTCTCCAGCCAGGCCGGCCCGGGCACCAGAACGGCGAGTTTCCCGTCGTGGAGCATCTCCGGTTTTGTTCTGGCCGCGTCGGTTTCGCCGACCACCTGCGGCCAGACGTCAAAAACGCGCAGCTTTTGCGCGGTGAAATTCAAATATCCGCGTCCCAGCGACTGGCCCAGGGTTTCGCTCAGGGGCTTCAGCTCGCCTTTGCGGCGGCGCGAGGAAGACATTTTGTTCATTCCCGCTGGTTCTCGGGCGCCGCCGGCGGCCCCACGGTGGAGAGGTCCGGCGTCGTGGCCTCTTCCATGGTTTTTTCAATCAGAAGCCGCTCCAGCTCCTCCCCGGTCAGGGGCTGGGCCGGTTCCGGCCGGGCCGGCTGAGGCCTGGGCCGGGCGGGCGGAGCGGAGGGGACGGGCGGGAGCGTCCGGACGGCCGCGCCGGGATCAGACGCGCCGGCGGCGGCAGGGCTGGAGGCGGCAGGGCCGGCCGCGCCGGCGGGGGCGGCGGGAGGGCCGGCCGCGCCGGGGGCGGGGCCGGGCGGCGGCGGGAGCGGCTTCTCGTCTTCATCCCAGATCATGATGCTGATGCGGCGGTTGGTGGGGTCGCTGGGGTCGGCCCCGGCCAGCGGCTGGGTGGCCGCGTAGCCGGCCACCATCAAAAGGCGGTCGTCGCCGACCCCGGTCTGGGCCAGATACATGCGGGCGGCCGAAGCCCTGGCGGTGGAGAGTTCCCAGTTGGTCACGCGCTGGCCGCTGAAAGTCATGGCGTCGGTGTGGCCTTCGATGGAGATTTTATTGGGAACCGTCCGCAGACGCGCCGCGACGAGCTCCAATATGGCTTTGGCCTCGGGCGTCAGGGCGGAGCCGGCCGAACGGAACAGCGGGCGGCCCTCCTGATCGACGATCTGAATGCGCAGCCCGCCTTTGACTTTCTCCACCGACACCTGCCCGGCGGCGGCCTCGCCCAGGCCGCCCTGTATTTCATTCATCAGCTGTTCTTTGAAAGCCTCCTGCCCGGCGTCCATATGGCCCGCGTCGCCGGCGCCTTCGCCGCCTTCCGTGCCTTCGGGCAGATTATTCAAATTTTCCAGCATGGCCCGGGCGTTCTGAATGAGCAGGGCCATCTGCGCCTGCACGGCCGCCGAAGCCGCGGCTTCCTCCTCATCCGCCGGCTCGGTCGAAGCCTCGACAGTGGGCCGGAAACAGCCGCCGTCCAGAATGCTGGCCCCCTTGGAGCCGCCTTCGGTGAAGGCGGAGGGCAGCCCCCCGTTGAAAACCGCGTCCGACATGGTCAATTCGTTAAAATAATCGGCCAGGGCTTCGCGCCCGGCCTCGGAGGAAATGGCCAGGAGCCACATCACCAGAAAGAAAGCCATCAGAGCCGTCACAAAGTCGGCGTAGGCCACCTTCCAACTGCCGCCGTGATGGCCGCCGTGACCTTTTTTGATGATTTTCTTTATAATCGGCGTTTTTTTATCGCCACTCATAGGCTTATTCCTGGCGGGCGGCCCTTACTTTTTAACCGATTTCAGCAGCTCTTCCAGCTCTTCGTAACCGGGGCGGCAATTCGAAGGAATGGCGCGCCTGGCGAACTCTATGGCCAGAATAGGCGGCATGCCCTTGGCGAAAGCGGCCAGAACAGACTTGGAAACCCTGAGAATGGAGTTGAAGTCGTTGGCCTGGTTTTCAAGGGCTTTGGCCATGGGCGCCATATAGCCATAGCTCAACAAAAGGCCCAGAAAGGTGCCGCAGAGGGCGGCGCCGACGCTGGCGCCCAGAATTTCCGGCGGCTCGGTCATCAGACCCATGGTGGTGACTATGCCCAGCACCGCCGCCACAATGCCCAGGCCGGGCAGGGAATCGGAAACCGTGTTCATGGCCGCGGGCACCACGCCGCCGTGGTGTTCGTGGACGTCCGTGTCGATGTCCATCAGGTTTTCAAATTCATGGGGTTCTATGTTGCCGCTGACGAAGACCTTGAGGTTGTCGGCCAAAAAGTCCTTCAAATGATGATTTTTAAGAATGGAGGAATATTTGGAGAAAATGGCCGAACTGTCCGGCTTGTTGGCGTGCTCTTCCAGGGCCAGCATGCCTTCGCGGCGGGCGATGGAAAGAAACTCGAACATCAATAGCAGCACGTCCACATACTGCTCCTTCTTCAGCTCCTTGCCCAGAAAAATCTTCGGGATTTTGCTGAAGGTCTCCTTGATCACCGACATGGGGTTGGCCATCAGAAAGGCGCCGAAGGCCGCCCCGCAGATAATGATGACTTCATTGGGCTGCCAAAGCACGGCCAGAACGCCGTGATGCATCAGGTAGCCGGCCAGAACGCAGCCGATGACCGTTACGAAACCTATTGGAACCATACTCGAACTCCGGGTTTCAAATCCGCCTCAACCTAAGGCCAGGCCCGCCCCGCGCCGGAAAGCGCCGGGCGCCGACAGAGGGCCTTGACCTAACTGATCGGCAAAAATGAACATTTTATTAAGCAAATTCAACGTCGCGAAGTCTTTTAATTTAATGTTGAGGCGGATGTTTTCGGCGACGAAGGGCAGACGGGTCAGGTCGGCGGTGGGGCCGG
>JAISRV010000083.1 GCA_031273445.1 Candidatus Adiutrix sp.
GTAATTTGAAAAGCTGCGACAGGGCGTCGATCTTATAGCAGCCCCAGAACATGACCCCGCGCGCGGCCAGGCTCCCGGCGGCGACCGCCGCCAGCGCCCCCGTCAAAAGCGGCAGCGCCGCGAGAATGGCTTCCGGGACGGCGGGATATTTTTCGGCGAAAAGCGTGCCCGCGAACAGAGACATCGCCAGGAGAAAAAAGGCCAGCTCCGGCAAAAGCGACAGGATGTCGAAATTCATAGCCGTCGTCATGATAGGGGCTCCTGCTGGTCGTCAAGGGGCATAAGAGAGGGCGCCGTCTTCTCTGAGGGGCGGTGGAGGCCGACCTCCCGATTCGCCTCCAGGCGGCCGGGATAAATAACCCCGGCCGCCCCGGAAAGGCCGGGCGCCGCCGGGCCGGCCAAGCCCGGCGGCGGGGTCAGGGGGAAGCGGTCCTTGCGCTGTTCGAAAGCCTCCACCGTGGCTTTGATGGAAGGATCGACGACGCTTAAAAGGCCGGAGGGGGCCAGCCCCAGGTAGAAGATGAAAACGGCCGGTAGCGCCATATAGGCCCATTCCCGGGCCTTCAAGTCAGGCCAGCCGCGCCCCTGAGCCGAACTGGGCCGGCCCCAGGCCATTTTGATCGTGACCCGCAACATATAGGCCGCGGCCAGCATGGCCCCGGGAACGATCAAAAGGCCGATCAAGGGCGCGTTAAAACCGCAAATGGTCGTTATTTCCCCAAAAGCGGCGGCGATGACCAGAAATTCGCCGACGAAGCCATTAGTGCCGGGGAAACCGAAGGAAGCCAGCCCGAAGAGGCCCCAGAAAAACATGAAAGCGGGCAGGTATTTGCCCAGCCCGAGGTTGTCGGCGATTTCCCGGCTGTGGCTTCTTTCGTAGACGGCGCCGATGAGCATGAAGAGCCCGCCGGTGATGACGCCGTGATTCAGCATCTGAAGGAGGGCGCCTTCAAGGCCGCGCTGGCTGAAAAGAAAGATGCCGAGGGTCACGAAGCCCATATGGGCCACCGAGGAATAGGCCACCAGTTTCTTGATGTCGCGCTGGCCCAGGGCGATGGCCCCGCCGTAGATGATGGCGATGATCGAAAGCGCGATCATCAGCGGGGCGAAAAATTCGCTGGCCGCCGGCGTTATCGGGAGACAGAAGCGCATAAAGCCGTAGGCGCCCATTTTGAGAAGCACCGCCGCCAGAATGACGCTGCCGGCTGAAGGCGCCTGCACGTGGGCCGCCGGGAGCCAGGTGTGAAAGGGAAACATGGGCACCTTGACGGCGAAGGCGATGGCCATGGCCAAAAAGACCCAGAACTGGAAATTGAAGGCAAAGGGAACCTCCCGGTTCATCAGGGCCGGGATGGAAAAGGTTCCGCCTTCCACGCGCAGGGCGGCGATGGCCGCCAGAAGCAGGGTGCTGCCGGCCAGGGTGTATATGAAAAATTTAATGGCGGCGTAACGCCGGTCGCTCCCGCCCCAGACGGCGATCATGAGATACATGGGGATGAGCAGCGCTTCCCAGAAAACATAGAAAAGCGCCAGATCAAGGGCGCTGAAGACGCCGACGCAGGCGGTGGTCATCATTAGCAGACAGACGTGAAACTCTTTGACGCGGCGGCCGATATAGGTCCAGGAACACAGAACGCACACCGGCAGCGTCAGAATCGACAGCCAGATCATCATGATGCTGAGGCCGTCGACGGCCAGGTGGTAGTTCAGACCCCAGGCCTCCACCCAGGGGCGCATCTCCTCGAACTGAAACCCGGCGACCTTCTGAAAATTCAAAAGAGGCCAGGCCAGCGCCGCTTCTGCCAGCGAGGCGCCGAAAGTGAAGCGGCGCACATTTTCCTCGCCTTTGACGAAAGCCAGGATAACCGCCGCGGCCACCGGCCAGAAGGTCAGAACGCTCAACACCGGGTAGGGGATATTTTCAGGCATTATTGAATCTCACCTCAACCGGGCCAAGCCCGGGCCAAGACCGAGCGCGGAGCGCCGGCGGCTGGTTTTAGTGTGCGGCGAAAGTCGCGTCGCCGTCCAAAAAATAATCTCCCGGCTAAAAATACCAGACCAGGGCCAGAATCAGGGAAATGGCGACCACCATCAGCCCCAGGTAGTGCTGAAGGCGGCCGTTCTGGAGCAGGGCGCCCGCCCGGCCCAGGCCGCGCACGCCATAGGCGGCATTGTCCACCAGGCCGTCTATGATCCAGCGGTCCCAGAAAACGGCGATCATAGCCGACAGCTTGAGCAGCCGCAGGCCCGCCGTCTGGTAGACATTGGTCCAGAAGCCGTCGATGAAGGCGGCCGGGCGGCAGACGAAACCCAGGACGCCGCGCCCTGTCAGACGATAGAACCAGTCGAAGTCAAGGTTCAGGCCGGCGTGGGGGACGATGACCCGACGCGTCAGATAAAAGGCCAGGCCGGAGAAACCAAGAAGCATCAGAGCCTGCAAAACGTTCCAGAGCGCCCAGGGGTGATAGACGACTATGTCTTCGGCGGCCAGGCCCCGAAGCTGTTCAGCCGTGAGCCAGGGACTGACGGCCGTCCCTTCCATCGGGAAGGGCAGGAAGCGATACAGCATCTCCGGCCACAGCCCCTGGGCCAGGCAGAGGGCGGCCAGAAAGGCCATGGCCACATACATATTCGCCGGAATGGGCTTCAGTTCCCGCTTCATATCCAGGGGCTTGCCGCCCCAAAAGGCGAAATAGGGCAGCTTCAGGCCCACGGAAATAAAGGTGCCGACGGCCGCGATTTCCAGAGCGGCGGCCACTAGCGTCCGGTGGGCCTCGGCCGCCCCGGCGATGGTCATGGTTTTCGAGATGAAGCCGTTGAAAAGGGGCAGGCCCGAAATCGACAGGGCCGCCGCCATGTAAAGGATCATGACGTAGGGGAGCCTCCCGGCCAGACCGCCCAGCTCATTGAGCCGGGCCGTGCCCGCGCTGTAAAGCACCGCGCCGGCGGTCATGAAAAGAAGGCCCTTGTAAAGGATATGGGCGTAGGCGTGGGCGGCCGCGCCGTTGATGGTCATGGCTGTGCCCACGCCGATGCCGGCCACCATATAGCCGACCTGCGAGACGATGTGATAGGAAAGAATGCGGCGGGCGTTGTTTTCCATGGAGGCGTAAAAAACGCCGTAGACGGCCATGACGGCCCCGGCCGCGGCCAGAATTTCCCAGCCGGCGAAGCCGCGCATCAGCACGTAAACCGCCGTTTTGGTGGTGTAGGCGCACATGAAGACCGAGCCGGAGACGGTGCCTCGGGGGTAGGCGTCGGGCAGCCAGGCGTGAAGAGGCACGACGGCGGCGTTGACGCAGAAGCCCAGAAGAATCAGCCAGTCGTAATAGCCGGCGCCGGCGGCGGCTATGGGGCCGAACTCGAAGGAGCCGGTGTAGCGGTGGCGGATGACCAGCCCGCCCAGCAGAAACAGACCGCCCAGGACGTGATAGAGAAAATAGCGGAAAGCGGCCAGGACGGTTTCGCGGGTGCGGCCCAGCATGACCAGGAAGGTGGAGCCCAGGGCCATCAGTTCCCAAAAGGCGAAGAGCGTCAGGTAGTCCCCGGCCAGAACGCAGCCCAGGCCCCCGGCCACATAGAGGAGGGCCGCGGCCTGCTGGGGGCGGTCGTCGACGTGCAGGGCGAAGATGAAGCCCCCCAGCGACATGACGGAAAAAACCTGCACGAAGATGGCGCTCATGGAGTCCACCCGCCCCAGAATCAGGGTCTGGCCCAGCCAGGCCACTTTCATATAGGCGCCGGGGGCGTTGGCGAAGGCCGCGTAAATGGCGATAAGCGGCGGCAGGAGCAGCAGAATTTTTCGCCAGACCCCGTTTTTCCCGGGCATGAACGGCAGAATCAGGGCCGCCGCGATGAAAGCCAGGGAGGGGTGTATGAACAAATCAGAGGTCGCCATAATAATCCTCCGGCCGCTTGATCAGAGGCTGCGCTATTTTCTTCACAAATAGGACCAGGCCGAGGCCGAAGAGAAGGCCGAAAGCCGGCCAGAAAAAAGGGTATCTGTCCGCCCCGAAGTGGGGGTGGGCGTTGGTCGCGAACAGGCTGACCAGGACGATGAGGCCCAAGGCCGCGAACATGGCCCGGCGCCAGAGTTCGAGCCGGCGCGGCGTCCGGTTATGCTCCAGCCAGCGCCCCAGCGGGGTCGGCGGGTCGGGAGAGGTTGGGTCTATGCGCGCCTGTTTCTGTTCGTCCATGGCCTCACCTTCCGATAAAGGTCTGAATGAAATTCTGGAAAATCTGGGGATAAAAGCCCAGAAGCACCGACATGAAGCTGGTGAAGACCAGCGGCGCCACCATACAGGCCGGGGCTTCCTTATACTGGGAAAGGTCCGTGCCCTCTTCGGGCTTCAGGAAGAAGGCGCGGTAGAAGATGGGCACGAAGTAGCCGGCGTTCAGGATGGTGGAACACAGAAGCGCCGCCAGCAGGACCACCTGCCCGGCGTTCATGGCCCCGTTTATCAGATGCCACTTGGAGACGAAACCGGCCACGGGGGGCATCCCGATCATGGTCAGAGAGGCCACGGCGAAAGCGCCGAAAGTCCAGGGCATGCGCCGCCCCAGGCCGTTCATTTTACTGATGGCCTTAAGGCGGGTGACCACGTAAATGGCCCCGGCCCCGAAAAACAGGGTGATCTTGCCGAAGGCGTGGTGGCCGATGTGCAGAAGCCCGCCCTCAACGGCCGAGACGTTGGCCAGGCCCGTCGAGGCCCCGACCAGGGCCACGCCGATAATCACGTAGGAAAGCTGGCTGACCGTGGAATAAGCCAGCCGGGCCTTGATGTCGTCTTTGGTCAGGGCGATGAGCGAGGCGACGACGATGGTGAAGCCGGCCGCATAGGCGGTCGGCAGGCTCAAGCCGAAATCGCGCATGGCCTCGGCCCCGAAGCCGGAGAGAATGATCCGGCTGACCGAAAAAACGCCGGCCTTGACCACGGCCACGGCATGCAGGAGGGCGGAAACCGGGGTGGGCGCGACCATGGCCGAGGGCAGCCAGTTGTGAAAGGGCATCAGGGCGGCCTTGGCCAGGCCGGCGATATAGAGGACGTAGGTCAGCTGAATCAGCCCGGGATAGGCCGCGGCGATCTCCGTTTTGAAGGCGCCGTCGGGCGCGCGGAACATGCCGTGCGTCATGTCGGAGAGGTTGAAGTCCAGGTCGCCCGCCAGGACGTAGGTCAGGGCCAGGGCCGGCAGTAGGAAGAGCTTGGACGTGCCCATCAGGTAGACCATATATTTTTTCGCGCCGGCGAAGCCCTCTTCGTCTTCATGATGGGCCACCAGAGGGTAGGTGAAGACGGAGATGATCTCATAGAACAGATACAGGGTAAAGACGTTGGCGCTCATGGCCACGCCCACGGCCCCGAAGATGGCCAGGGCGAAACAAAAATAATAGCGGGTCTGGGCGTGCTCGTTTAAGCCGCGCATGTAGCCGATGTTGTAGCTGGTGGCGAAACACCACAGAAACGGCGCGATCAGGGCGAAGATTATGCCCAAGCCGTCAAGGCAGAAAGATACGGTGACGCCCGGCAGTATCCGGAACAGCTCGACCCGGGGGACCTGGCCGTCCAGCACCTCCGGTATGAACGAGGCCACGGCGCCGAAGGTCAGGGCGGCGGCGGCGAAAGAGACGCCTTCGCGCACATTGCGGCTGCCGCCGGTCAGAAGAATGGCGAAGGGCGCGACGAAGGCGACGATCAGGGGCGACAGCAGCAAATAGTTCTGGCCGGTCATGGTTCCCTTCTATTTAACGCTTCTAAGAGTCGTCAGTTCGGCGACGGTCACGGCGCCGAAGCGCCGGTGAACCACCGTCATGATGGCCAGAACCAGCGTAGCCTCGGCCGCGGCCAGCCCCATGATGAAAATGGCGGCCAATTGCCCGATGGCGGCCAGATGATTGCCGGCGACGTCGGAAACCGGCGTCAATTTGGCCGCGGCCACGACCGAAAGGCCCGCGCCGTTAAGCAGCAGTTCCACTGATATCAGCATGCCCACCAGCGTGCGGCGGGTGATCAGGCCCAGAAGGCCGATGGCCATCAACACAAGGGCCGCCAGCATGAAAAGCGTCAGGGGAGCGACGGTCATCTCTTCCTCCTCTTTTCCCAGATCAGAAAAACGCCGCCGGCCATGGCCGCCAGAAGAATCATGGAGATAAGCTCGAACGGGACCACATAATAGCTCAATAGGCCCTGACCCAGATCGGCCGTCGGAGTTTCAGACGGGCGCGCGGCGCGGGCCAGCCGGCCGGCATGTCTGACGATGACGGGGCCGAACAGCAAAACCGCGGCCCCCGCGGCCGCCAGGCCGTAAAAAAGCTGACCCAGGCCCGGCCGTCTTGTTTCTTCGCCGCCGGAGGCGTTTTGAACCAGCATAATGGCGAAAAAAATCAGAACGCAGATGGCCCCTATATAGATCAGAAGCTGCATAAAAGCCATAAAGGGGCTGGCCATCAGCAGATACATGCCGGCCGCCCCCATAAAGGCGGCCGCCAGCCCGAGCAGAGCCCGCACCAGGTTCCCGGCCAGAACCGCGGCCAAGCCGCCGCCGGCCATCATGGCCAGATACAATATATAGGCCAGATAGGCCATTATGTCTTCGCCCAGGCCCGGCAGCTTCATGTCGGCAAAGCCTTGAAGGAAGGCGTCCAAAGCCCCGGCGCCGGCGAAAACGGCCCCGGCGGCCGCAGTCAGATCAGGCATGCGGGCGCCCTCCTTTTTCGGCGGCCCGGCCCGCCAGTTTGGCCAGAAGGTCGACGATCATCTCCTCGCGCGTCCGGGCCGTCCAATAGATGTCATGGGAAAAACGCAAAGCCGAAGCCGGGCAGACTTCCACGCAGGCGCCGCAGAGGCAGCACAGGGTGAAATCGCTGGTCCAGAGCTTCGGGGCCTTGCCTTCGTCGCCCTTGACCACGGTCAGGCAGTTGCCGGGGCAGGCCCGGACGCACATCTGGCAGGAAATGCACTTCGAGCGGGCCGGGTCTTTCCCGTCCGGAACCAATTCCACCGGCCCGCGAAACGTGACCAGGTCCTCATCGGCGATGACCTCGCGCGGGTAATGGCAGGTCAGTTGCGGCCAGCCCCTCTCCGGTTTGACCAGGCCCAGCCAGACGGGAAAGGGGCCCAGGCCGAA
>JAISRV010000103.1 GCA_031273445.1 Candidatus Adiutrix sp.
CCGTCCGCCGTCTCTTCCAGCCGATAGAGAGAAAAAACGTCTTCAACCCGCGTTTCTTTTTTAAGGCCGATGAAGACGTTGTAGCCGAACAGCAACAACTCGCCGACGCGCGCAATGTCGCGCGCCCGGCAATTGTTTTCCGTGCGGATGCGCAGACGGCCGATGATGTCCAGGCCGCTTTGGCCGAATTCTTCAATGCGGCGCGCATTGAGGCCGCGCGCTTCGTCGTTCAGTTTCGCGCCCAGATCAGCCAGCCGGCGCCGCAGAATATCATAGGCGCCGCCCTCGGCCACGGCTTCATCCAATATCCGCTCTTTTTCGTCCAAAATTTCGGCCATGGGCGCGCTCTCCCTCAACTCCGTTTTATATAAACCCCGCAACGACGCTTTACCGCCGCTTCGGGATCACGCCTTGTTATCGCCGTCGGGCTTCCCGGCCGGATCAAGGGCTTGGGCGGCCAGGGTCCCGGCGCCTTCCTCTTCGTCGTTGGCTCCGACCCGGGCTAAAAGGCTTTCCATCAGAGCATTGACGGCCGGGCTTTTGCCCAGAAGACCGTTAATGGCTTTCCCCACCCTCAGGGACTTGGAGAAAGCGCTGAAGAACTCTCCGTCGCCGCCGACGATGTCGATATTGGTCTTGCTTAAGGCCGCGGCCAGCACTTCGGCCTGTTCCCTGGCGATGTCGCGATTGGCTTCCATAGAAGCCAGCGCCGCTTCCAGGTGTTTTTCCAACTGGATGCGGAATTCCTCGTGGCCTCTGGCCTCGTCGCTTAAACTGTTGATGGCCAGAAATTTTTCCGTGAGACCGCCGGCCTCGCCCTTGAGCTTCTCGCGGATGACGTCGGCTTCGGCCAGACCATATTCCTTGGTGATCAGGGCTTTGGCCAGGCCGACCTTTTCTTCGCCTCGCGCCTGAGCCAGAAGTTTTTCCTCCATAATTCTGGCCTGAACCAGGCCTTCCTTTTCCTCGGCGGCGGCCTGGGCCTCCAGAACCCTGGCCTTGGCCAGGCCCTGCTCTTCTTCGCCTTTGGCCACGGCCCGCATTTTTTCAGCCGTTATCATAGCTTCGACCAGGCCTTCTTTTTCCGCCGCCTGGGCCTGGGCCTGGCGCACGCGGGCCTCGGCCAGCCCCAGGGCGGCCTCTTCAGCCTCAATGCCTTCGGCCAGGCGTTTTTTGGCGTCGGACTGTTTGGCGGCGGCCTCGAAATCGGCCTGGGCCAGGTTGGTTATTTCAACGGCCTTGTGCGCCGAGCTTTCCTTGTCGGCTTCGGCCTGCTTGAGCTGCTGCACTTTCTTTTCTTCGGCCGCGGCCTGGGCTTCGATCACCACGGCCTGACGCCGGCGGTCGGCCTCGGCGACTACGCGCACTTCCTTGATGCGCTCTTCCTCCATGGCCACGGTCTTTTCCACGGCCACGCGTTCCCGCACGATATTGGCCTTATCCTTGACGACTTCCTCAACGGCTTTCTCTTTTTCAATGCGCGCCAGGGCCACTTCACGTTCACGCGCCTCTATTTCAAGCTGCTGCGCTCTGGCCACCTTTTCAATTTCTATTTTCACCGCCCGTTCCCGGTTCTGCCGGGCGACTTCCACCTCGCGCAGGCGGTTTTCCTCGCGCACCCCGATTTCCTGCTGAGTTTGAATGCGGGCCTGCTCGGCTTTGAGTTTTTCCTCTTCCTGCACTTTCAGGGTTTCGGCTTTTTCGCGAGCCCGGATGGTTTGAATTTCGCGTTCCTGCCGGGCTTCGGCGTCGGCCTGCTGCCGCTCCAGGGCTAGGCTGGCCTCACGCGTCTCCACGTTTTTCTTCTGGATGGCCAGTTCTTTTTCGCGCTCGGCGTTGTTGGTGATGACGTTATTTCTGGCCGTGATCTCCGTGATCTTCCTGATGCCTTCGGAGTCGAAAATATTGGTGGGGTCAAGCGAATCTTTGGCGGTCTGCTCCAGATTGTCGATGGCCACGTCTTCAAGCTTATAGCCGTTGAGGTCCTGCCCGATGACTTCCAGAATACGCTCCCGGAAACCGGCCCGGTCTTCAAACAGGCTGGCCAGCTCAAACTGTTTGCCGGCCGTTTTCAGCGCCTCGGAAAATTTGGCGTTGAAAAGGTTGTTGACCGCGGCGTGATCAGAAGCCCGCTCGACCCCGACGCTTTTGGCCACGCGCAGCACGTCGGTCTGATCTTCATTGACGCGCAGATAGAAGGCCACGGTAATGTCGGCGCGGAGGTTGTCCTTACAGATGAGGCCTTCCTTCCCGCGCCGATCCACTTCCAGGCGGATGAGCGAGATGCGCATGAATTCTTTTTTGTGGATGACCGGGAAGACCAGGCCGCCGGTGAAACGAACCTTGGGAATTTTGCCCAGGTCGTTGATGATCAGGGCGGTGCCCTGCGGAACCTTGACGTAAAAGGCTTTTATCAGACCCACAAAGCCGACGAGGACGATGACGAACAGGCCTACGGTCACGAGAAACGGTCCTCCGATGCCGGCCAAATTGCTGAATAAACCCATCTTGCATTCTCCTTAGACATGAGATTGGCTCACCGAATGACATATCAGCCCGCCGCGGGCCGCTTCACTCGGGCCGCCGGCCCCGGAACTCGTCTTCGCCGACGATAATATAGACGTTCTTTTCCCGATCGTAGTCCAGAATTATGGCCCTGTCGCCTTTGGTCAGCGGCCGGCCGCCTTCTTCGGCGACCCGCACCTCCAGTTGCAGGCCGGCCGCGCCGTCGTCATAGGCGGCTTCGCCGAAAGCGGAGGTTACTTTAAGCGTGCGCACGATCACCGTCCGGCCGCGCAGGGCTTCGCCCGAATCATAGCTTATTTTTTTGAAGAAGACCTGGAATGGTTTGATGACCAGGGCCGTGAGCCTGGCGGCCGCGAACAGGGCGGCCAGAAAAACGGGGAGGCCCAGAGCGTAACGCATGAGCCCCGGGGAAGCCAGGCGCTTTAACCCGAAATAGAAGGCGTAATAAGTGATCAGCCAGCCCAGGAGGGCGATGAAGGTCAAAACCAGGGTCAAGGGCACGCCCTTAAGCTTCATGGTCTGCAAGACGCCGGCAAAAAAGCCGGCCTCGGCCGCCCCAGGCGCGGCGTCCAGGCCTGAGAAATCATCGAGGCCGATATCGCCCGCGTCAAGGCCGATATCGCCGTCGACTTCAATCGTCCCGTCCAGAACATCGACTCCCAGAAGGCCGAAAGCGGCCACGACCCAATATAAAGCCGCGATAACCAGAGCGCCGCTGAAAACTACGACGGGAAAGGATAAGCAATTATCCAAAAATTCCGCCATTCTTGACTCCTTATTTTAGATCCGGCTATTAAAGACCGTAAAGCCTCGGCGGCAAAACTATTGTGATTTCGGGCTTTGACGAAATCACGCTTGCATGGTTATTCGGCGAGTCAATAGTTCAAAACTGGCGACATGCAGTGTTGACTACAATAATATAACATGATTAATCATCAGGGGAAATATATTCCCATCATGGTTCTGACGCCATGCGCTTTCTGCGGCCTTGGCTGAAGGAACCGCCTGCCGCTCAAACCCTGGAAAGCGGCGTTCTAAATTTAGAAATCTTCGTCCAAGTCCAGCCGGATTTGGTCATTCTGAAGGCCGGAGATCTCGCTGCCAGCCGCGACAAAAGCCGCCTATCCGGATCTTTTAGCTGATTTTAATGTCTATGAATTCGCTTTGGGGTTTTATCAGAAAATTTATAAAGATGTGAACGCGGTCAGAGGTCTGGGAAGCGCGCAAATGCTTGATTGTATGGCTGAGGCCGGGTTTTAGACAATTTGGGCGCAGCCGGCGCGGCGTCCCAAAAGATCGCCGTTCCGACTGTGCCCCAAAAATTTAAACGGATTGAGATTTAAGGATGTGACTTTGATGATCCCCAGCCCCCAGCGTCAACAGGGCTTCGGCGGCGCCCACCCTTTTGCGCTTCAGCGTATCGGACAGAGTCTCCTCATCCTGACGCCTTATGGCCTCTGTGGGGCAGACGGACAGGCAGGCAGGGCCGCCTTCCAGGCCTTGACACAGATCGCATTTGTTGGCTACAGTTCTCGGGCTGCCGTCGGAATTTTGCTCAGAGCAGAGGGTAACCATCTCTATGGCCCCGAACGGACAGGCTTCGGCGCAGGATTTGCACCCGATGCACTTATCGTGAGCCACTAAGACCGCCCCGTCATTCTTGTAGATGGCCTGTGAACGGCACACGCTCAAACAAGCCGGATTTTCGCAGTGCTTGCATTGGACCGGGGCCGAAACAGCCCAGGTTTTGACGACCTTCAGCTTCGGGTGAAAATCGTAGCCGTCAGGATCGATCTCGAAGATACGCTTGCCTTCATGAGCCACCACGCAGGCTATCATGCAAGTCCGGCAACCAATGCAAAGAAGAGGGTTCCCCTGTACGAAACCGTTCATGCCCAAACCTCCTTGTCTACGCCCATTCGGGCTTTGATTGAACTGTACTCGCTCTTGATGTAGCGTTCGGCCTCGTTTTGGTCTTCGACCTTCTCGACTCGGCAAGCGCAGTATTTGTATTCAGGGGTATTGGAAACCGGATCCAGTTTTCCGATGGTAAGCTCGTTGCAGGCCCCGATCCACCACTGGTAGGTCATATAAACGGCATCCTTTTTGACCCGCTCCGTGGGAAAGCAGCGGCTAAAACAAAAGCCCCGTCGGGAACTAAGTTTAACCAATTCTCCGTGCTTTACGTCCAAATCTTTGCATAATTCAGGATTCATCTGAACCCAGCCCGGTTCGTCTTCCAAATTCCGCAAGGTCCGGCAATTGCCAGTCATGGTGCGCACCGAATAATGACCGACTTCCCGGACAGTGGACAGGGTGACGGGATATTCCTGGTCCTCCACCTCAACCGGGGCGTGCCAATCTACAGCCGTGAACACCCCTTTCCCGTCTTTTGTAGCGAATTTCCCGTCCTTGTGCAGAAACGAAGTGCCTCTGTCGGCATCATTTCGGTCCCGGCAAGGCCACTGGATAGCCCCAAATTTCTCTATTTTTTGGTAAGTGGCCCCATAGAAGCTGGGGCACAGCCCTATAAGCTCATTCCAGATTTCCTCGGTATTTTTGTATTTCATGGGGTAGCCCATAGCCGTGGACACCCTGGAGAAAATTTCCCAATCGGTCAAAACGCCTTTTGGCGGCTCTAAAACCTTGCGGATGCGCTGGAAGGATCGGTCGCAAGCCGAATATACCCCCTCGTGCTCCCCCCAACTGGTGGCCGGAAGGACGACATCGGCAAACTCGGCTGTCTTGTTCATGTAAATATCTTGGACTATTACTAAATCCAAGGCATGCAATGTTTCCCGCATCTCCGAAAGATCGGCGTCCGACTGAGCCGGATCCTCGCCGAATACCCAATAGGCCCTTAATTTTTTTTCAGGAGTCGGCGGATGAAGGACAAATTCGGGGACCCTGGTCAAAGTGATGCCGGGCTTGTCCGGCAGCTTGACCCCCCAGGCTTTCTCAAACTTCTCCCTGGCCTCTTTATCTGTTACGCTCTGATATCCTGGAAAATAGTTTGGCAGGGCGCCCATGTCGCAGGCGCCCTGGACGTTGTTTTGACCCCTTACAGGTCCTACCCCGGTAGAACTATGGCCGAAATTACCTGTCATGAGGGCCAAATTGGCTAAGGATTTCACCACGTCCACTCCCTGGGAGAACTGGCAGACCCCCATGCCCCACAATATTACCGAGTTCTTGGTGGAAGCGTAGATGCGGGCCGCCTTGCGAACATCCCCAGGCTTCAGGCCGGTTATGGACTCAGTGGACTCCGGCGAATAGCGCTTGACCAGTTCCCTGTACTCTTCGAAACCCTTGGTATGGGCCTCAATGAAAGTCTTATCCAAAAGCTTCTCTTCGATGATGACATGGCCCAGGGCATTAACCAAAGCCAGATTGGAGCCGCCTTTTAATTGTAGATGGAGATCGGAAATACGCGCCGTCTCGGTGCGCCGGGGATCCGCGACTATGAGGGCGGCTCCCTTTTGTTTGGCTCTGACAATGCGCCTGGCCACAATGGGATGGGAATCAGGACCGTTGTAGCCGATGTTGAATATGACTTTGGCGTCCTCTATTTCCGGCACGGAAAGACTCATGGCCCCTGAACCCAGGGAGACCAAAAGACCAGCCACCGAAGCGGCATGGCAGATGCGGGCGCAATGGTCAACATTGTTGGAGCCCAAAACAGCCCGAACGAATTTCTGCGTGACATAGTTGGCTTCATTTCCCGGACCACGGGCCGAGCCCGTGACCAGCATGGAATCCGGGCCGTATTCTTTCTTGATTTCCGTAAGCCTCCTGGCGACAAAGCCCACCGCCTCTTCCCACGAGCATGGCTCCAGCGGGGAATTGCGGCCATTTTTGCGAAGCAAGGGCCCAGTCAGCCTCTTGGTGAGAATCTGGGGATCGTTAAGAAAATCCCAGCCGTATCGACCCTTGAGACAGAGCTTCCCCTGATTGGTGACCCCGTTAGCCCCGGTCGCCTCAAGTATTTTGTTTTTTTCCTTATCCACCGTAAAGAGAATCTGACATCCGGCGCCGCAGTAGACACAGGTGCTTAAAATTTTTTCTATGGTCATGCCTCTCCCTCCCTTTCTTTAAAATATGGCCTATCTAAGGTTACATATTGCCGGCATTTTGGCGCTGTATTAATGAAACGTGTATTGAACATTAAAACATAATAATTTCAAACCTTTTCCAGATAAACATTTATAGTTGCGAAAATCTGGTCAGGCTAAAATCAGACCGCTAGGCGCCCGGGCTGCCGCTATCCCATTTATATATAAGCTTTGATTATAGTTATTATAGATAAATCAACTAATAAGTCAAGCGGAATCCAGACTGTTGCGGGCAGGTAAAATGTCCAAGCAGGAATTCTATAGATGCCGATTCATTAAGACAGGCCGAAGGAGGGTCGCCATGAGACGGACGGAGATGCTGAGTGAGGTAAAGAAGATGAGATTTGACGACGCTTTTGAGGCATTATTCCAATTTCAAATCAAACCTTGTTTGATTTGAAATTGGAATTACAGATTTCAGGCCACAACTCGCCCTGCTCAGACAAATTTACTGGTTCATGCCTCCGAGCCCCAGCAGGTCGAAAAAAAAGCCGATGCGGTTATCGTCGCGCGTCTTTGAGTAGGCCAGCCCGACCGTGTAGCATTGTTCCTGATAACTTAAGGTGGCGTTGGTCTCCAGCGAGCGCTGCTGATGGAGATCATAGCGGGTGGTCAGCCCGGCGCGCCACTCGGGAGTCAGGCTCAGCCCCAGATTCGCCCTGACTTCCTCATACTTGCGGCCGGATGAATTTTGCGGGGCGTCGAAATCGTAAGTCAGTTGCAGCCTGTCGCCCCGGCCGTCTTTCAAGGTCAGGCTGACGTCATGGCTGGTGAAGACGCCGGTTCGTCCGTCAAGGGCCGATAGAATCCTCGCGCTCAGATAGGGGTTGACGGCGGCCTCGACTTCCAGTTCCATAGGTCCGGCGCCGCGGTCATAGTAGCTGGTGGGGCTGTAATAGCGGGCGCCGGGCTTATTGGCCCATTCGCTGTTGTCGGCGAACTCATAGCTGCTCCACAAGCCCACTTTCAGAAACTGGAAATAGGCGTGTCCGGTCGCCGCCTCGTCTCCGCCCTTGACCGCATGTTTGACGACAAAGGTGTTCAAAAGTCCGTAGCGAACGGCGCGGCCGGGCAGGCGGCGATCCAGGACATCCCAGTAAGGGAAGTCGTCCTGATCGGGCGATTCGACATAGGTAAAGCTGACCGTGGGAGTGAGCTGGTGACGAGTGGCCACGGCGTCCCGGCCTGGGCCCCAGTCGTAGATCCGGCTAAAGGTCGTGGAGAGCGAGGCCTCCAGAGAGCCGTCCAGATGATAGTCCCAGCTTTTATAGCGGGCGGTCTCCAAGCTGCCGCCGGCGCTTAGGCGCCGCCCGTCCGGGGCATAGAAGCTGACGCCCATGTCGCCGGCCAGCTTAAGGTTGGCGATATTGCCGACAGGCACATTCCAGGCGATGGACGGCTTAATGTGCATCCGGTGCCCGGTTTCGTCGGCGCGGCTGAAGTTATTGGTTTTTCGGTAAAAATAATCGTAGTTGAAATCCAGTGAGACGCGCGGGCGAGGGCCCGGGCCCTGGAAGCCCAGACTCTCCGGAAGCGGCCGCGAGACTAGGGCGTAGTAAAGCGAGGGCAGCTTTTGTATGGTGTCGATGTTGTTTTTGCTGTAGAGGTTGTCGGCGTATTCCAGGCCGCCCCGGAAGAAGACGTCATAGTCGCTGGTTTGGGCGAAAAAAACGCTGACGCGCCGGGGATCGAGATATTCATTGAAAGAGCGCCCGAAGTTTTGAGAAAACAAACGTTGGGTAGACAACAGGCCGTCGATGTCGTCTCTAAATTCCGAAAGGTATAGCGGATCGGAGACGAGATCCAGGTCCAGGTTGAATTCCCAGGCGCCGTATTCCCAGTTGTTCATGCCGCGCAGCCAGTAGCGGTCTTTGGCGGTTTTGCGGCCTGAACCGCCGGCACGGTAGGAGAAGGTCTGCGGCTTGTGGTCGTTCAGATAGGAGCCCTGCCATATGCCTCGCCCGTTTTCAAAATGATAGCGCCCTTCCAGGGTAGCGGCAAGACCGCGTTTGTCGCGCCAGATAGGGGTTATAGTCAGGTCGTGATTTTCGCCGGTAGCCCAGAAAAAGGGCAGGGTGGCGGTAAAGCCGTCGCGCGAGGAAGTGGTCGCGTCAGGCAGCAGTAAGCCCGTCTGGCGTTCATTTTTGACCGGGAAGAGGAAATAAGGGGTATAAAAGAAGGGAAAATATTTACTGTTGATCGTCACATTAGAGGCCGTGGCGTAGCCGCCGCGGGTCACGGTGATGTCGGTGGCTTCAATCGTCCAGGATGGCTCCGGCCCGTCGCAGGTAGTGGCCGTTCCTTTTTTTATATAGATGGAGTCATCGGCC
>JAISRV010000111.1 GCA_031273445.1 Candidatus Adiutrix sp.
AGGGCCGCCCGGCGCAGATGGCTTCTCAGCTTCTGGGCCGGGGCGCCCGCCCCGAAGGTCTGGCCGAGTTCGACCTGAAAATGGGGCAGGCCCACATCGTGATCGAAATAGGAATCGGCCAGGAAGCGGCGGCACTCGTTGGCCGCCGCCTGGGCCGTGGCCAGGGCGGTCGCCTTGGCGGTCGTTTTAATTTTTCCGGCCTCGTTCAGCTGGATGTCCCAATGGTCGTCAAGCTGTAAAGTGCGGGTGGCGTGCATTTTTATGGTCCTTCTTTTCTCCCGTAGGGGCGGGTTTGTGTGGCCGCCCTGATCGGCGGGGCCATCATTGCGGGGCTCCGCGCCCCGCGCCCCCGCCAGGGGAGGGCTTCGCAGCCCTGCCCTGGACCCACCCGCGCCAGGGGCTCTGCCCCTGGACCCCGGTTCCGTGCAACCGTCGCCGCAACTCGCCTGCGGCTCAAACAAGCGGCGACGGGCGGGTCTTTTTCCCCATATTCGTCTCGCCAAGGCGAAGCCTTGAACCCAGCAGCCGCGGCGACGATTCAGCCCGCGTTTCTTCTCAAGCCAGGGCCGTCTGTTCGCCCTGGCCGACCAGGAGGTCGGGCTGACAGGGCAACCGCCCTCGCCCCTACGGGAGATAAAAATCCAACTCTGGGCGACAGCCCCGCGCCCCGGCCGACCAACAACCGCCCGCGGCCAATATGGGGAAGAAGCGCCGCCCGCCGCCGCTTGTTTGAGCCGCAGGCGAGTTGCGGCGGCGGCGCCGACCAACCGGGGTCCAGGGGCGGAGCCCCTGGCGCGGGTGGGTCCAGGGCAGGGCCGCGAGGCCCTCCCCTGGCGGGGTGCGGGGCGCGGAGCCCCGCAATGATGGCCCCGGCCGACCAGGCCCGCCAGCCGACCAGGCCCGCCAGCCGACCAGGCCCGCCAGCCGACCCGGCCCCTGCGGATCGGATGCGGAGCATCCGGGGTCCAGGGCTTAGCCCTGGGGGGAGAAGAATTCTGTTTGGCCGCCGCCGGCGGGGATCATCGGCAGAACGTTTTCTTCGAGGGAGACTTTGAATTCCGCCAGTTGGGGGCCGGGCCTTTCCAGGAGGCCGCGGACGGCCCCGCGCACTTCGGCCGGGTCGGTCACGCGGACGGCCGGGATGTCGTAGGCTTCCGCCAGCTTGACGAAGTCGGGCATGAAATCCCAGACGGTGGACGAATAGCGCTTGTCGTAAAAGAACTGCTGCCACTGGCGCACCATGCCCAGACAGCCGTTGTTGATCAGGGCGATTTTGACCGGGAGCCTGTGTTCGCGGATGGTGGCCAGTTCCTGCACGTTCATCTGAAAGCCGCCGTCCCCGCAGATCAGCACTACCGGCAGGTCCGGCCGCCCCAATTGCGCGCCCATGGCCGCCGGCAGGCCGTAGCCCATGGTCCCCAAGCCGCCGGACGACAGAAAGCGGCGCGGCTTTTTGGAGACGATGAGCTGCGCGGCCCACATCTGGTGCTGACCCACGTCGGTGACGATGACGGCTTCGCCGTCGGTGATCTCGGAAATGGCCCGGATGACCGACTGGGGCTTTATTTCGCCGTCTTCCTCAGGCAGCGGCAGGGGGTGCTTCTTTTTCAGTTCGTCCACCCGGGCCAGCCATTCCGGCCGCGCGGCCGGGCTGATCAGGGCCAGCAGCCTGACCAGGACGGTTTTGAGGTCGCCGACGACGGGCAGATGGGTTTCCACGCGCTTGCCGATTTCGGCGGCGTCGATGTCCACATGGGCCACCCGGGCGCGGGGGGCGAAACGGCGGACGTTGCCGGCCACGCGGTCGTCGAAGCGGGCCCCCAGGCACAGGATGAGGTCGGCCTCATGGATGGCCAGGTTGGCGTATTTGGCCCCGTGCATGCCCGGCAGGCCCAGGGACAGGGGGTGGTCTTCCGGGAAGGAGCCTTTGCCCATGAGGGTGCTGGCGGCCGGGACGTCGTTTTCCGTCAGAAAGCGGAACAGCTCTTCTTCCGCCCCTGAGGACTGGACGCCGCCGCCGAGATAGGCCACCGGCCGGCGGCTCAGGCTCAGGGCTTCGGCCAGGGCGTCGATCTGTTCGGGCTGAATGTTCGGGGTCGGGTTATAGCCGGGGATGCGCGCTTCTTCCGGCTCCGGCGGCACGATGACGGCGGTCTGCACGTCTTTGGGCACGTCCACCAAAATGGGGCCGGGGCGCCCGCTGGCGGCCAGGTAGAAGGCCTCGGCCATAATCTGGGGCAGGTCGGCGGGATTTTTGGCCAGATAGTTGTATTTGGTGATGGGAATGGAAATGCCGTAGATGTCGGCTTCCTGGAAGGTGTCGTTGCCGATGGCGGCGGTGGCCACCTGGCCGGTGAGGGCCAGGAGGGGCACGCTGTCCATATTGGCCGTGGCCAGGCCCGTGACGAGATTGGTGGCCCCGGGGCCGGAAGTGGCCACCACCACGCCGACTTTTCCGGTGGCCCGGGCGTAGCCGTCGGCCGCGTGGGCCGCCCCCTGTTCGTGGCGGGTCAGGATGTGTTTGAAGCCGGCGTCGTAAATGGCGTCGTAAAGCGGAATGACGGCGCCCCCGGGATAACCGAAGACGATTTCGACCCCGGCTTTTTCAAGGGCCTCGACCAGTATCTGCGCGCCGGAACGCCCCGGCCCGTCGTGGGATTTTTTTGTCACTTCAACCTCATTTTTAGTTTTAGTAATGGCGCCAAGTTACGCCGCCGACCCTGCCGCAATTTTAGTAATGGCGTCAAGTCAGGTCGCCGACTTTGCCGCAAAGAAACCAAAAACAGCCGCATCCGCCGACCCTGCCGCAAAGAAACAAAAAACTAAAAATTGGTGCGGTGTTGCAGGGATTGCTGCAGGGTGGCCCGGTCGACGTATTCCAGCTCGGCCCCCACCGGCAGCCCCCGCGCCAGCCGGGTCACGGTCAGGCCGCGCTCTTTCAAACGGGCGGCCAGATAGGCGGCCGTGGTTTCGCCCTCGGGCGAGCCGCCGGTGGCCAGGAGCACTTCCCGGACGGCGGGCCGGTC
>JAISRV010000149.1 GCA_031273445.1 Candidatus Adiutrix sp.
ACTGCGCGGCGCAAACGCTATCATCGCTTTGCGTTGCGCTGTTTTGTCCCATTCTTTTGATGCGGATATTGAGCAGATGGCGGCGTGATGGCCTTCGCCTACAAATTTGTCGCACACCCTGCGGCTACATGACGTTTGACAAATGATTCGCCGTGGTGTATAAAATAACGGTAATATTGATGTTCAGGTGCCCTTGCCCGGCAAGGGAGAATAGGGAATCCCGTTAAAATCGGGAGCGAGCCCATCGCTGTGAGTCCGACCGCCCCGTGCGGGGCGTCTTTTTCGTGAAATTATGGTCACTGTTTCACAAGAGACGGGAAGGCCGCGAAAAGAGGACAAGCCAGAAGACCTGCCTGAATGTTTTGGCCAAAACCCCTGGGGTCAGGGGAACGCCGGCTTGTTTGATAATCGTGTCGGAAAATGGGCTTCCGGATCACATTGATGATCCGGTTTTTTTATGCCGAATTTCTCTGGAAAGGCGGGTGAGGTCTAGACAATGCGGCAACATTAAAGCCGCAGACAGAAAACCAAATTGTGATGTTTTTGATGTTCAGGCGCCCTTGCTCGGCAAGGGAGAATAGGGAATCCCGTTAAAATCGGGAGCGAGCCCATCGCTGTGAGTCCGACCGCCCCGCGCGGGGCGTCTTTTTCGCGAAATTATGGTCACTGTTTCACAAGAGACGGGAAGGCCGCGAAAAAGAGGACAAGCCAGAAGACCTGCCTGAATGTTTTGGCCCAAAGCCCCTGGGGTCAGGGGGCGGCGCGGCGAAAGCTTTTTCATGGTCGTATGGGAAAATGGGCTCCCGGATCACTTAGGTTGATCCGGTTTTTTTATGCCGAATTCGTCTTTGCCGCACATTGGCGCGATTCGACCCGTCGCGCCGGAAAAAGGAGAATCACATGTTTTATCAGAAATTATGGCCGACCCTGGCGGCCCTGGGTTTGATCTTTTTGGTGGCCCCGGCGCTTTGGGCTCAGAGCGGGGAAGGGCTGGACGCCGCCAGCACCCGTCTCGACGCCGTGGTGGTCACTTCCAGCCGCACGGAAGAGACGCTTCGTGAAGTAAGCAGCGTGGTCAATGTCATTGATCAGGAAGCGCTGCAGAAATTTCCGGAGGAACGGCTGGATCAGATTCTGCGGCGTGAAGGCTATTACATTAACGAATATCCCGGCCAGGATTCAGCCCAGATCATGATTCGCGGCTTTAAAAACAGTTCATTCATGACCGATGGGGGGCTCGGCGGTTCCATCATGTTGCTGGTGGACGGGCGGCCTTCCGGGGTCAGCAACATTGCCCGGCTGACCAAAGTCAATGTCGAGCGCATAGAGATCATACACGGCCCCGCGGCTTTGCAATACGGCGCTTCGGCTCTGGGGGGGGCGATCAACATCATCACCAGACGCGGCGAAGGCGATTTTTCCGCCCACGTCAAAACGGGCTTGGGCAGTTATTCCTTCAATGACCAACTGCTCGGTTTTGACGGGCGCGTCGGCCTGTTGGATTACGCCTTTGATTTCTACCGCAGCGGCGTCGAGGATTTTGACGACGCCAAGGGGCGGCGCATGTACGGAACCGACACCAACGCGCTTTACAGCGGCAGCCTCAACCTGGGTCTGAATTTTCTGGATGACCGTCATCGCCTCGGGCTGGTGGCCAGCGTCTTCGACAACAAGAAGCAGGGCATCGGCGGCTATGTCGCCCCCGGGTTCAGTTCCTACGAAAACGACTATGGGGATACCCTTGATCTGAACAACAAGAACTTTGACCTGAGCTACGCCGGGCGGACGGAAAGCGATTTCTTATCCTGGGCGGGCCGTTACTACCACACCGAGGAATACCGCAAATACTATTACGGCCCCACTCGCGACCGCAACGATCCCAACGTCTCCACCTATGGGCCCTACAAGACTTCCGTCGACGGCTTTCAAGGCCAGGCGACGGCCAATTGGAACATAGTGGAATTGACCGGAGGCTTTGACGCGATCGTATACCATACCGATGATAAGGGCTACAACTATGCCGATACTCCCGACGTCAAACACCGGGATCTGGCCGGATTTCTGATCGCCAAAATACGTCTTCTGGATGACAGGCTGATTTTTAACGGCGGTTTGCGCTATGACTCATTCAAGATAGACCTTGACGGCAAACCTTCGTCCAATTTGACCAACCTGACGCCTTCCATCGGCGTGGCCTTCTTGCCCCTGGAATGGCTCAAACTGCGCGCCAACTATGCGGAAGGCTTTCACCTGCCGACCCCCAACCAGCTCACCAGGGACGCAATTGGCGACTCTCCGCCCGTGCATTATCTGAGCAACCCCGATCTCGACCCTTTCACCAGCAAGTCATATGAAATCGGCTTTGACGTGTTTCAACCCACCTGGAACATCTATGTCACCTATTTCAACAGCAAGTACCGGGGGCAGGTCAGAAGCGCGCTGACCGGCGAAATCGACGGCAACGGCTTGCCGATTGAAAGATATTTCAACGCCAGCGAGCCGACGACTTATGCCGGCGTGGAGTTCGGCGGCTCCGTTGACGTCGGCGCCCAGGCCGGCTGGGACTTCGGGCTGAGCCCTTACCTGAAGGCTACGGTCTTTACCGAACGGAAGGCCTATCGCGAGGCGACCAGGGCCTATGAAACCGATGTGGATATTCCCAAGTTGATCGTTTCCTACGGGCTTGACTTCGCCTATCCTGAATTTGATTTGACCGCGAGTCTCAACGCCACATATGTGGGCGAGGCGAGAGCGCAGAATTGGAGTATGGTCAATCCCCGGCCGGCCCCATATATGGGGTATTTCAATACCGACAGCTACACCTTGGTCGATCTGAGTTTGAGCAAGGCGCTGATGAAATCCGCCGACGAAACGCGCAAGCTTACCCTTGACGTCGCGGTGCGCAATCTTTTCGACAAATATTATGAATCGATAGTGGATTACCCCGGGCCGGGTCGGAACTTCTATGTGGGGTTGCGTTATGATTTCAACTGAAGCCGCGGTTCCGCGGAATCATCCCTGAAACCAAAGAGAGGAGGCGGGGCCGGCCCCGCCTCCTCTCCGCTTCCGTGGAAAGCGAACTTCAGGGGTCTTATTTTCCGGCGCGCCATTTAAGCCCGGAGCCCAGAGCGTTCAGGGCGGTTTTCAAAAACGGCGGCCACGCCTCCTCTTCCGTCACAATATTTTCCAGACGCTCCACCTGCCGGCCGGCTATCTCGCTGGCCACGCTCCTGGCCCATAAGTCGAAGCTTCCCGTATCCGCCGTTTGTCCCATGATCAGGGCGTCGTCAAGGCTGAAGGCGGCTTCAAGGAAACCCTGGTAGCGGGGAGTCAGCAGAAGAGCCTCCAGATCGGCCTGAAAGTTGGGGTATTTATCATGAGCCGGCTGGTCCGGGCCGCCCAGAAGCCCGTGCGGGTCGAGGCCGCGCTCGGCCAGGCGTTCGAAGACATGGCGCCTGGGGGCCTTGCCGTTTTGCTTGCGCAAGGCCTCCTGTACGCCCTGATAGACCGCTTGGGCTATGAGTTCGCCGATTTTGGCGTGGCCGCCGGTGTAATCCATCGCCTTGCCCTCGCCGGCCGCGACGACGATGATGTCGTCAGTGCCGGTGCCGGTGGCCGGATTGAGCCTGGGCGTCTGCGCGCTGCGGATGTCCATGTCCCACAGGGCGGCGGTTTTGGCCTCGGTGATGGTGATCAAAGCCCTGGCGGCCCCTTTGGGCGAGAGCCGGCGGCTGCTTAGAACCAGTATGTTGATGGTGCCAGGTTCATAATAGGCCCCGGAATCCCTGGAAGTTCTGATGGCGTTGCCTTCCACGCCGGCCGTGACCAGAGCGGCGATCGTGATGTCTTCATAGGTCGCGGTTTTGACGGACAGATTGTCCATGTCGGCCCCGGTGAAAATCAGGCTGGCCGTGGCTTCATCAAGTCCGAGAACGCGGAAATGGTCGGCTCTGGCCGCCTCCCAGCCGCCCTGGTGATGGATGCCCCAGACCATGGGCGGGGATGAGTAATTGCCGATGGTCAATATGCCTTCATGGGGGCCGTCGGCCGTGGAGATGACGGTTTGCGGGCTTTTAAAATCAATCAGCAGCGTCTTGTGGACAAAATCCAAAAAGCGGCTTTCCGCCACGCGGGCCCGGGCCACGAAAGGCAGATTCAGCTCCACCGGTTTTTCTTTTAAAACTTCCTGGGGATGAACAAGATTGGCGGCCTGGCCGAATTGGTCGCCATAAATGGAACTGGCCAGCCAGGCGACGAAATAGCCGGTATGGGCCGCCGCGCGGTCGGTCAGGGCGCAGGGGAAGTAGTTGAGGCGATTGTTTTTGACCGCCTCGACCTCACGCCACTCCGGCCGGGCCAAAAATTCGTCTATGATTTTTTTGTCGTTGGAGCAGGCGTAGACGAACTGGGGGTTGAAATCGCGCCACTCGTCAAGCGTCAGCGCGTGCGCGGCTCCGTCGCCGTTAAATTGAGGCGGCAGGCCGCCGGCGGCGGCGATCAATTCGGTCTGAAAAGAATCGCGGCCGGGGGTGAAAAGGGCCTCATGCCCGCCGATGAGCCGCATGACCCGCTGACGCTGGTCCGGGGGGATTTTACGCGCCTTGAGGCTGATGGTTTCCAGCAGATCTTGATTGGCCTCTCTGACTTTGAGGGCCGCCGCCTGTTTTTGAAGAATTTCTCCCAGCCAGACGATTTTATTGTCCGCGGCCGTCAGATTATCCTCCTCGTCCCACACTAAAATGGGATATTTTAAGGGGCCGGCCCCGGTCGCGCCGGACGCTCCGGCCCGGGCGGCTTCCAAAGCCGCGGGCGGGACGATGAGCAAATCGGGTTCCTGCGCGTTGATCAGGCCGAAATTCGGGGTATGAACCCCGCCTATCAGAGGCCGCCCGATCAGGCCTTCGAAGTAATGATCCTGATAAGCGACGCCGGCCAGATGTTCCTGGGCCTCCAGGGCGCAGATGATTTCCGTGGCGGCAGGGGCCAGGGAAACCACCCGGGCCGGCGGGTTTTTGAATTCAAGCGCCTGCCCGGCGTCGTCGGTGACGACGACGGCCCGCAGTTCGCTCGCGGCTAAAAGGACGATAAAAAAAACAGCAAAGAGATGCCTGGCGGTTCTGCTCATTTTTCCTCCGTTGCGTCCAAAAGCATAGTTTCCTCCGGTTCAGATATTCCAGTTGACGCCGAAAATCCAGGTGCGGGGCGGTGCCAACAGGCCGTCGACGTAATAGTAGGTCTTGTTCAGGGCGTTGTTCACTTCGCAAAAGAGGCTGTAGTCGTCAAAAGCGTATTCGCCGCGAAAATTGAACAGGGTATAGGAGGCCAGCTCCTCGGTGTTTTCCCGGTTATTATAGGTGCGCCCGGTATAGTTGAGGCTGAAGGCGGCGTTAAGCGGCGGCAGCGGCTGCCAGAACAGTTCCAGCCGGCCTTTGTGCCTGGCCTGGGAGGTCAGCCATTTTGAGATTTCCCGGTCTTCGGCCAAAAGATAGGTATAGGTTCCCTTAAAATTCAGGCTCGGATTCAGCCGCCAGGAAAAACCGGCGTCCGCGCCGCTGTAGACCACCCGGCCCAGGTTTTGATACTGGCCGATGCCGGAGCCGGTCGGGCGGACGTAGGTGATGCGGTCGGTCAGAATATTATAAAAAAGCGTGGCGTTCAGGGTCAGGTTCTCCCTGGGGGCGATGTTGAAGGTCAGGCTGAAATTGTCGGCTTTTTCCATGCCCAGATTCGGGTTGGGGTCGGTGGAGCTGGTCTGGTTGTAACGCTGCTGAAAAGAGGGCGTGTTGGCGGAACGGCTGTAGAGAAAGCCCAGGGCCCAGGCGTCGCGGGCATAGGCCAGTCGCCCTTCGGGGTTCAGGGCCAGGGCGAAGGTCGAATTTAAATCGGCCCTGAGGCCGAAGCTGAAACTCCAGGGACTGTCGCCGCTTTTAAGGGTCTGACTGGCGAAGAAGTAGGCGGCGTTTTCGCTTTGCGGCGAAAAATCGCCGCCCTCGGCCTCGCCCCGCCAATAGCCGGCGCCCAGGGCCAGCCGGCCGAAGCCGCCGGTCGTCAACTCGTAAGTCAGATCGTCGCCTATTTCGGTCACCGTCAGATTCTGATCCAATTGACGATCCCGATCCTGATTGGCCGCCCGGCCGCTGTTGTAATATAAATTATTGGCCAATCCTTCATAGCGGCCGTTCAGGCTCAAAGCCAGATTGCGGGTGCGCTGGCGGGAGTGGGGCGTGGGGAAGTCCGGCAGGCCGCTCAGGCCTCTTCTGTCTTCCAGGTAGTCGGCGGCCAGAGACAGATAGCGGTCGGCGGCGGGGCTGAAAGAGGCCTTGAAGCCGGCCTGCCATCTCTGACTGTCGTTGTTTATTTTAAAGCCCTGGCTTCGTTCATAAAAACTTTTAAAGCCAAAACCCCAATCGCCTTTTCTGGTCGTCAGATTGGTTTCCGCCCGTCCGCTGTCCAGATTGCCTCCGTAAACCTTGATGTTTCCGGATAAAAGCTTCAGGGGCTTAGTGGTAATCAGAATGACGCCGCCGCTGGAATCCTGGCCGTAGCGCAGGCTGCCGGAGCCGCGCAGAATCTCGATGCGCTCGATTGAGTCGGGCGCGACGTGATCCCAGTTGATGGCCCCGTAACTGGAGGTAGGGTCGTTGAGCGGGGCGCCGTCCAGATAGACCCTGACTTTATAGGAGCCGTGGATGCTCACCGACGATGAGCCCGCGGTCAAACCGGGCGCCTGATTGAAGATGTCGGCTATTTTGTTGACTTTCATGGCCGCGATGTCGGCGGCGGTGATCACCAGGCGCTCATCCGGAGCCTCCCCCCGGGCGGTCGGGAGCGGGGAAAACAGCCCGTAGGCGAGCGACAGACAAGCGCCCAGGAAAATTGCCGGCCAGGGGAATATCCTTATTTTAAAGCTGAACGCGCTCATGGCCGGCCTCATCATTTCCCGGTCCCTCCGCCTCGGACGCGGGCTGGAAGAGAGTTTCAAAATCGATGCGGTCTTGAAAGAGTTTGCGCCGCGTTTCCCTGGTGTCCAGCACATACTGGCAGTGGTCGCCCGGGCCGCAGGCCGCGCCCCGCCCGGCTTGATGCCCCTGGGGCGGCAGGGCGATGGCCGCGCCGTTTCGTCCCGCAGCGGCCAGGGCGATTTGCTCAATGGGTCTCAGGGCGATCAGATTGCGATAGGCCGGCGTGATGATTTCTTCGGAAGAGACCGTCAGGTCGACGCCCCATTTGGCCGCGCTCAGGGCCAGTTCAGGGTGCAGCAAATGGCGCAAAGGGGCCAGCATGACCCGGGCCGGGCCGCAATCGAGGCGGGGGTAGCCGTCATGTTCGCCCAGCTCGTCCGGCAGACGGAAAGACCGCGTCTCCGCGCCCAGCCAGAAATATTGCAGCCCCTGATCCTGGCGGGCGGCCAGGAAGGTCAGGCCGTTTTCAAGAGCCAGGGTCCGCAGGCGCTCCAGGCCCGCGTCGGCATAGGGATGGAGGGGCAGCAGCGCCAGGCCGCCCGGCCGCAAAAACGGCGCCTGGCGCTGGCAGAGCGCCACAGGGTCATCATCTTCCGTCATCGTCAGACAATGGACATCCAGAAAACCCGGGGCGGGCAAACGTAAAAAACTGGTCAAATCGGCGATGCCGGAAAAATGGCCGTAACAGCGGTGATATAATTCCCGCCGCCGCGAGGCCAGAAGGCGCCGGCGCTCAAGCCCGGCCAGCCGCCCTTCTTTGGTCAGGGGAAGGCTGGTCAGGATCAAACAGCTGGTTTCGCTCCGCCGATCCAGCCTGACTTCTCCGCCCGGACCAGCCAGAAAGCTTGAGCCGGAACGGCAATCCATGTCCCCGTCCCGCCCGGTGCGGTTGCAGACCAGGACGAAACAGCCGTTTTCCAGGGCGCGTAGACGCCAGATGGAGCGGGGGTCAAGGCCGGAATTGGGCCAGTTGGCCGGAATGACGATCAGGTCGGCGCCTTTCATGGCCGCGCTTCTGGGCATCAGGCTATGATAGGAATCGGCGCAGACCAGAAGCCCCAGGCCTCCCCAGGGGGTGGAAAAGACGTTGTCCTGGGCCGCCGGGCCGGGACAGGCCCAGCGGCTTTCGGCGTTGACTTTGCGATAGCGCCCGGCCAGGCGGCCGTCCGGTCCGAAGAAAAAGGCCGAGTTATAGAACATGTCGGTGCGCCGGTCGCGTTCGGCCCAGGCGGCCGCCAGCCAGATTTGCCGCTCTTTGGCCAGCGCCGCCAAAGCCGCGGCCGTGGGGCCGTCGTCAGTTTCCACAAAGGGGGCGATGTCTTCGCGCCGCTCGAAACAATAGCCGGAGAGGCACATTTCCGGGCCGACGGCCAGACGCGCCCCCTGGTCGGCGGCGGCGCTGAAGAGGCGCAGCAGTTCCGCCCGGTTTTCGGCCGGTTGGCCGGGTTTGACCTCCATATGGGCTAGGGCCAGAGATAGTTCAGGCATGGTTGTCCTCAATCCCTGGCCAATTTTACCGTAAAAACGGCCAGAACCAGAAAGAGCAGCGCGGCCGCGCCCAGGCAGAAAAAAGATGTCGGCGCGGGCGCTTCGCCCAGAGCGGCGGCGCGAATCAGCTTGGCCGCGTGGGTCAGAGGCAGGAGGGTCAGAATATGCTGCGCCCAGAGCGGCAGGCTGTCCAGGGGGAAAAAGGTGCCGCCCAGAAAGGCCATGGGGGTGATGATGAAGTTGGTAAGCAGGCTCTGATCGGCGTGTGACTTGACCAGGAGGGCCAGGGCCACGCCCAGGGCGGCGAAAACGAAGCCGTTCAGGGCGACGGCCAGCCAGAAATAAAAATTGTAGTTGAGCCCGACGCCGAATAAAAAACCCAGGGCGATGACCACCAGCGTGGCCGCCAGAACCCTGATCAGGCCGGCGCATATTTCCCCCAGCACATAGGCCAGGGCGCTGACGGGGGCGGCCTGAATTTCTTCAAAGATATGGAAATAAAAGCGGGCCACATTGATGTCGGCGGCTATGCTGAAAGCCTGGGTCATGCTGCCCATGGCGATCAGCCCCGGCGTCAGAAATTCCAGATAGCTGCGGCCGTCGATTTCCAGATGGCCGCCCAGGGCGTAGCCGAAGGTGAGCATGTAGAGCAGGGGGGAAACGGCCATGCCGCTGATCTGGCGTTTGAGGCGGCGCCTGAGAATGAGCATTTCGCGCAGGAACACGGCTATAAAGGCGGACATGTCAGGCTACCTTCTTTCCGGTCAGGTTTAAAAAGGCGTCTTCCAGATTGACGCGTCGCAGGGAAAATTCGCCGTTGTTGTCCTGAATATGGCGGTTGGCGCTCTCGCGGTCGCCAAAGTAGAGACTCTTCATTTCGGAATCGCCGAAACGATCCACCGCCCAGGCCCCCAGACGGGCGCTTATCTCGCCGGGAACCCCTTCCGTGACCAGGGCGCCCTGATGAATGAAAGCCACCCGGCCAGCCAGGAATTCGGCCTCTTCAATGTAATGAGTGGTCAAAAAAACAGTCACACCGTCCTGGCGCACTTTTTTGATCAGCCCCCAGATGCGGCGGCGTATGGCCGGGTCGAGGCCGACGGTGGGTTCGTCCAGAAACAAAAGCTTCGGTTCATGCAGCAAAGCCCGGGCGATCATCAGGCGGCGCTTGAGGCCCCCGGAGAGGGTTTTGACCAAACTGTCCGCCCGGTCGCCCATCTCCACATAGGCCAGCAATTCCTCCATACGGGCGCGGCGCCTGGCCCGGGCCAGGCCGAACAGGCGCCCGTGAATTTCCAGGTTTTCCCGGACGCTCAATTCCCCGTCCAGGTTGACGTGCTGGGCGGCCAGCCCGCATAAACGCTTTACGGCCAATGAATCCTTCGTCAAATCAAAGCCGTTTATAACGGCCCGCCCGGAGGTCATGGCCGTCAGGCCGTTCAAAATGCGGATGGCGGTGGTCTTGCCGGCCCCGTTGGGGCCGAGGAAGGCGAACAGTTCGCCTTCCTCCACCGTCAGGCTCAGGCCGTCCAGAGCTTTGATCCGGCCATAAGTTTTGACCAGTCCCTCTAATTGTATCATCATGGTTCAGCCTCAAGTTCGGAGACGCGGATTCAGCGGCCCCGGACGGCGTTTGTTTTAAAACCGCGTCAAAGCGGCTGGCGAGTCAGTATTCATACCGCAGGCCGAGCATGAAAGAACGGCCTTCTTCCGGATAGTTGCGCATGGTCTCGTAGAACTTGTCGGTCAAGTTCAGAATGTCCGCTTTTATAAATAAACGGTCGCCGCGTTCCCATTGATAAAGCCGCTTGGCCAGGTGCAGATCCACCACGGTGTCTCCCCCGAATTCCACTTGAGTGGTGGTGTAGTGGGGCATCTGATGACCGTAGTAGGCGGCGTTGACGCTGGCCCGAAGGCCGGAATCTTCATCGTCGAAAATCAACCCGTACGATACGCTCAAATCCGCGACGGAACCGGTGTTCTTTCGCATTTCCGTATTGTAATACCTGAACATTTTAGTCAGGCTGACATAAGGCTTGAGCTCGAAATTCCAACCGAAGGTCTCGTCCATCCGCCAATCCAAAGAAGCTTCCAGGCCGCGATATTCGGTTTTCCCGGGCAAATAATGCGTTCGACAAGATGCTCTCCTTGCGGTCGGTCAAGCGCGCGCGCCGCCGGCGGAATATGACGCCGCGCCTCTTAACCGCGATAGATGAATGAATCGACCGGATATGCGCCTCTGAAATTTTGCCGGGTCTATAATCTTTCAGCTCGCATTTTGTTTTTTGCGCCGCAGCGTTTCCAGATTGTCGGCCATTTCCATCAGCGGCTGGCGCCGCACCCGGTGCGGCAGAGCCAGTTCCGCCGCGGTTTCGATGTCCCGGGCGCTTACCCGGGCGCGGCCGTCGAAGGCGGCGAGGGTTTTGGCGGTCTTGAGAATGATGATGTCCCCGCGATGCCCGTCCACGCCCACCTCCAGACAATAACGGGCGATCTGAAAAAGCGATTCGCGCTCTATTTCCGCCTCGGGGTAAAGGCGGCGGGCTTTTTCGATTTGCTCCGCCAGGCCTTCCGCCTCCCGGGCCCAGCGGCGGCTGAAGGCTTCCGGATCATGGTCGAAGGCGGCCCGGCGCTCCATGACCTCCACCCGGTCTTCCGGGCGGCTGATGCCCTCGATATTGACGCACAGACCGAAACGGTCCAGCAGTTGGGGGCGCAGTTCGCCTTCTTCCGGATTCATGGTGCCCACCAGCGTAAAACGCGCCGGGTGGGAAAAGGAAATGCCCTCGCGCTCAATGGCGTTGACGCCCATGGCCGCTGAATCCAAAAGGACGTCCACCACATGGTCGTCAAGAAGATTGACTTCATCGACATACAGGATGCCGCGATGGGCGGCGGCCAGAAGCCCCGGTTCCACCTTCTTTTCCCCTGATTTCAAGGCTTCCTCTAAATTGAGAGAACCCACCACCCGGTCTTCGGTGGCCCCGACCGGCAGTTCCACCACTCGCACTTTACGTTTTTCCCGCTCTATTTCTTCGCCGGAGACGCGTTCTTGGCCGGAGACGCGGCCCAGGCTGGCGCGTATTTCCGTGAACCAATCCAGTTCCTCATCCGGCGAGAGCTGAAAGGGGTCGTCTTTGACGACGTATATTTCCGGCAGGATGTCGGCCAGCGCCCGCACGGCCGTGGACTTGGCCGTGCCTTTTTCGCCCCGGATCAAAACACCGGAAAGACCGGGATTGATCACGTTCAGAATAAGCGCCAGCTTCATGCGCTCCTGGCCGACAATGGCCGGGAAGGGATAGATCGGACCCGCTTTTTTCATTTTTCCAAATTCCCTTTCACAATATTGACTAAAGCGTCGGCTTTGAGGTCGTTGATTTTAAAATAGGCGGCCGAAAGCGCGGCGGCCAGTTGCGAGGCCAGGCCGAAGGTCACGGCCCCCGGCTCTTCCGTATCCACGACGATATACTTGATTCTCTCGTCCCGGCCCATGACCGAGGCCAGGCGCAGGGCTTCGTCCAGGGGTTTCCCTTCGCCCAGGGCCACGTTGCTGCGCCCGTCGGTGATAAGAACCACGATGGGGCGGGCCAGGGGATTTTTAGTCAGGGCGTTGCGCAGTTCCAGCCAGGTGCGGGACAGGCCGGCGGACAGGGGCGTGCGCCCGCCCACCGGCAATTCGGCCAATAGTTTCCCGGCCAGGTCTATGGAGGCGGTCAGCGGCAGATTCAGGCTGGCTTCGCCGCGCCGGAAAGAAATGAGCGCCACCCGGTCCCGTTTCTGATAGGCGTCCAGAAGGAGGGACATGATCGCGCCCTTGGAAGCCGCCATTCTCCCCCGGGCCCCCATGGAGCCGCTGGCGTCGACGGTGAAGAAAAGGAAATTGCCGAGACGTTTTTCCCTTTCCTTTTCCCTGATGTCGGCCGGCGTCAAAGTCACGGCCAGGCCGGCGGTTCGCGGCCGCGAAAGCTGATAGGGGGCGGCCGCCCGCAGGGTGGCGTCAAGGGCCAGATCGCCCCCGCCCCGGTCAGGGCCGCTTTTGACGTAACGGCCCTGTTTTTGCGAAACCCGGCTGCGGCTGCGCCGGCCCGAACCCCGTCGGCGCAGCCGATCTTTGGCGGCCTGGATGCTTTTCACCCGAAAAGTCTCGCCGATCTGAACATGATTATCCTCAGGCGCGCCGCTCTGTTCAGGGCCGCCTTCATCCTGATTATCTCCGGTTTCCGGCGGCGAAGCGTTTTCCCGCTCTTCGTCGCGGCTTTTCTCCGGCGGCGGGGCGGCTTCTTCAGGATTTTCAGCCGCCTTCTCCGGCTCTTCAGGTGCTTGTTTTTCGTTTTCTTTTTCTTTGTCTTCCTCTGGAGGAGGAGGCGGCGGAGGCGGGGGGGCGGCTTCCCGCCGGCGATGGGCCAGAACCAGGGGGGCCACCGCCATGACCTGGGCTTCGGTCGCTTCCAGGGCGCCTTCCAGGGCGGCCATAGCCAGGGCGGCCTGTTCCATGAACAGGTCGGCCCGGTGGCCGGCCGCATGACTTCCCATAGCCAATTCCGCGACGAACTTTCGCAGCCTTTTGGGAAATTCCACCAGAGGCAGCCTCTCCCCGGCCTCGCTCAGCTTCAGGCGCAAGGCGGCGGTTTCGTCGGCATAACGGCGCTGAAAGGCGGCCGGGTCCAGGTCGAATTCTTCCCGGCGCAGCATTAGTTCAACTCGGAGTTTTTCGTCCGGTTCAGCGTTGACGGCTACCGACAGGCCGAAACGATCCAAAAATTGCGGCCGCAATTCCCCTTCCTCTGGGTTCATGGTGCCGATGAGCATGAAGCGGGCCGGATGCCGAAAAGAGAGGCCCTCACGCTCCAGCCGGTTTTCCCCGGAAGCCGCGGCGTCCAGAATAATGTCGACCAGGTGGTCATCCAGAAGGTTCACCTCATCCACATATAAAATGCCGCGATGGGCGGCGGCCAAAAGACCGGGGCTGACCACGCGCCGTCCTGAACGGACGGCCTCTTCAAAATCCAGACTGCCCGTCACCCGGTCTTCCGTGGCGTTCAGGGGCAGAGTCAGAATAGGGCGGCGTTTTTTGACCCGCCGGTTGGCCGCGGCCCGCTCCCGGCAGCGTTCGCACCATTCTTGGGGCCTGGCCGGGTCGCAGGAAAAAGCGCAGTCGGCGGCTGTCTCCAGCTCCGGCAGAATATCGGCCAAAGCCCGCACCAGAGTCGATTTGGCCGTGCCTTTTTCGCCTCTGATCAGAACCCCGCCCACAGCGGGGTTGACCGCGCACAGCATCAAGCTTGTTTTCAAATCTTCCTGGCCGACCACCGCCGCGAAAGGGAAAAGGTCGCGCCTCAAAACGCCGCCTTCTTTTCCGGGTCGGACCATTCTTCCAATTCGCCCTCGATTTCCAGATAAGCCTCGCGCAGTTCTTTTTCCATGGCCTCGTCCGCCCGCCACATGCCCCGGCTGACGGCCTCCAGCAGTTTATCCAGAATATTCTGCAGGGCATGGGGGTTGACTTCCTTCATCCAGGTCGCCATGTCCGGGTCAAGGGCGTAGGCCCGGGCCGCTTTTTCATACATCCAGTCGTCCACAACCTCGGCCGTGGCGTCCCAGCCCAGAAGCACGTCCATCATGTGGGATATGTCGCCGGCCCCCTTGTAGCCGTGGCGTTTGAGCCCGCTCAGCCATTTAGGGTTGACCAGCCTGGCCCGCAGAACGTGTTTGGCCTCTTCATGAGTGCTGCGCACCTTGACTCTGCCGGGGTCGGAACCATCGCCCATCAGACTGAGCGGGTAAGCGCCGCGAACTGTTTTGGCCGCCGCGATGAGCCCGCCGTAGTAGTTGTAGTAATCGGTGCAGGACATCATGTCGTATTCACGGGAGTCTTCGTTTTTGACGGTTACGTCCATGCGGGCCAGATTGCGGCGAAAGGCGGCCGGCCGGACCAGGCCATATTGCCCCCGACCGTAGGCGTGGCCGGAACAGCGAATGTAAATGTCGCCCAAATCGTCCTGATTCCGCCATTGTTTCGATTCCACCAGTTCCGCCACGCCGGCCCCATAGGTTCCAGGAGGGCAGCCGAAAACCCTGAAGGTGGCCTCACGCCAGGCCTCGTCTTCCGACAGGCCTTCAGCCCGATATTCGTCCAAATCCCTGTAAACATGCTGACGAATGAAATTCGATTCCGGAGGCTCGTTCAGGCGGGCGGTCATTTCTACGGCCTCGTCCAGCAGTTCCACCAAAATGGGGAAGGAATCGCGGAAGAAACCGGAAATGCGCGGGGTGACGTCGATTCGGGGGCGCTTGAGTTCGCTCAGGGGAATCACTTCCAGGCCGCCCACCGTGCCCCCCTTGCGCCAGATCGGCTTAAGGCCCATGAGATAGAGAATTTCGGCCACGTCGTCGCCCTGAGAGCGCATAGTGGGCGAGCCATATACGAGAATGCCCACGTTTTGCGGGTAGCGCCCGGTCTCGGCCAGGGCGCGCTCGATAAGGGCTTCGGCCAGGGCCATCCCGACTTTCCAGGCCGCCGGGCTGGGCACTTTACGGGGATCGACCGAATAAAAATTGCGGCCGGTGGGCAGAATATCGGCCTGGCCGCGGCTGGGCGCGCCTGAGGGGCCCGGCCAAACGAAACCGCCGGCCAGAGCCTTCAGCGCCGAATCTATCTCCTCGCGGCATTTTTTGATGTTGGGCGTCAGAGTGACGGCTATATAGCGCAAAGCCGCCTCCACTTTCGGAGCTTTTTTCCCGAGCTGCGTCTCCGTTAAAAGGGGAATGATCGCCGGGTCGAAATTTTCTTCCGCCAGGCCTTCCACCAGTTTCAGGGCGCGTTCATGAATCCGGCCGATGACGTCGGCGCCGCTCAGGCCGCCGAATTCGGGCCGCGTCCGGCCCCGGTATTTCAGAAGCTCGTCGTAATCATAACCCAGGGCCGCGGACAAGGCTTCCCGCAGGGAAGGCGTTTCGCCGTTGGCCAGGCGCGTCAGCTGCACGGCGAATTCCGTCAGGCGCCGGCCTTCAGGCGCTTGGCCCAGGATGTGCAGCCCATCAGCGATCATGGTGTCGGAGAGTTCGTGAATATAGCTGTGCAGCTTTTCCAGAAAAGCCGGGAAATCGGCCCTGGCGGCCTCGGCGGTCGTCTCCATGTCTTCATTGAGTTTGGCCGCGGCGACCGCCTCCCAGATCATGTCCCGCAATATGTTCAGTTTGCCGGGGTCGGCCTGGGCGGCCAGATTGTAGTCGCCGACCAGGCCGGCGATTTTGGCCAGGTCGTCATAGAGATCGGCGTTGGTGAAAGCCGGGGTCAGGTGATCGACGACGGCCGCGTAAGAGCGGCGCTTGGCCTGCGTGCCTTCGCCGGGGTCATTGATGATGTAAGGATAGATGTTCGGCAATTCCATGATGGCCAGATCAGGGAAGCACTCTTCGGAAAGCCCCAGGCCCTTGCCGGGCAGCCATTCGAGCGAGCCGTGCTTGCCGATGTGCATGACCGCGTGAGCCTTGAAAACATCCCTGATCCAGCGATAATGGGCCAGATATTGATGGGGCGGGGAGAGATGCATATCGTGATAGATTTTTTCCACGTTCTCCAACAAACCGCGGGTCGGCTGAATGGTCAGAAAAACATTGCCGTCGATCAGGCCGGCGAAAAACATCCGCCCGTCATGCACAAATAGTTCCCCCGGCATTTCGCCCCAGTCTTCGTTCATCTTTTTCCTTATTGTTTCAGGGAGCTCCTCATGCCAGGGCCTGAACTCCTCCGGCCCGGCCTGGGCTTCGGCCCGGGCGGCCATCTGTTCCGGGGTCAGCCAGCGGCGGTCGCTGGTCAGGCGCTCCAATATCTCGTGGGCCATTTCGTCCGGGCCATCGTAAAGACGATCAATTTTATAGCCCTGGGCTTTCATTGCTTTCAGCAGATTGACCACGCTGGCGAAGCTGTCGAGCCCCGCGGCGCAGCCGATGCGGTCGTTGCGCGGCGGATAATGGTGAAAAATGACGGCCACCCGCCTTTCCGCCGCCGGGGTGCGGCGGAGTCTGGCCCAATTGAGCCCCAGGCGGGCCACTTTGGCCGTGCGTTCCTCATCGGCTTCATAAGTTACGAGCAAGGCCCCGGTGATGGCGTCGACCTTTTTTTCTTCCCGGAAGGCGAAGGGCACGCTGATGAGGTTGCCGTCAAATTCCGGCAAGGCCGCCGAATAGGTCACGTCCATGCTCGGCAGGCCCTGCAGGCTCTCCCGCCAGACTTCCCGCGGCGAAAAACAGACTATGGTTTGCAGAACCGGCACATTTAAAAGCGGCAATAGCGGCCGGCATTCCGGGGCGGTCAGGTTCAGCGAAAAGCCCATGGGGCTCAGCAGAACGTCTATTCTGGAGCGGCCGTCTTCATCAAGAAAAAATTTTTTGGCTACATATTCCGCGCCTTCGTTGCCTAAGGCGACGTCTTTGTAGCGCAGATGGAAAACCGCGACGACGTTGGCCCCTTCGGCTTCCACGGCTCTGATCAGGGCGTCGATGAAGGCCAAATTGTTGTTGAGCCAATACGTCTGGTAGAACCAGATGCCCACGGTGGGCCTGGACGGATCGACCTTTAAGGCCAGATATTCCGACAGTTCCGGGGTGTGGGGCAGGTCGGGGTGATAAAGCCCCTCGAAAGGGTGGGGCATCGGCGCTTCGCACTCCAGCGCCTCCCCGGAGAGTCGGCGATAGAGGCTCCGCAATAGGTTATAGAAGTTGCGGCGGCCGCCGTGATCCAGGTATTTGCGGGTCGTCTCCCAGTCGGGCGAGCCGAAATCGGGGCACAGGGCCTGCGCGGCTTCCAGCGCTTCGGCGTCCCCGCCTGTGGGCTGAACGTGAATCAAGGGCCGGCGCGTCTCCGGCGGCAGCGCCTCCAGGGCCGTCTCCAGGGCCTTCCAGGCCGGAAAAGACTCCCGCCCGCCGTGAAGGGCGATGATCAGAGCGTCAGCGGCCAGGGCCCTGGCCGCAAAATCGTTCTGCCGGGCCTGATCAAAGAGCTGGGAAGCCGTTTTGGCCGTCACGGATATTTCATGGCCTTCTTCGCGCAAAGCGCTCACGGCTTCCGATAAAAGCGGAATTTCCATGCCGCCGAAAGAAAAATAAACCAGCGAAAGTTTAATCATGATTCGCCTCCCGATTCTTATCCGTTCCCCGTCCCCGCTCCATGTATTCATCCAGCATCCCGGTCAACCCGGGCAGGTCGGGGCAGAGACGAACGCCGTCGGGGACAGCCCCGTTTTGAGCCTCCGAGAGGGCCAGAACCTTCAGGCCCTTAGCCAGGGCCTGGCGAATTATGGCCGCTTCCCATTCCCTTTTCGCCGGGTTGGTTCCGCTGATGATCAAAAAGAGGCAATCCGCCAGAGCTTCGGCGATCAGGGCGGAAGACTCGGCCAAACCGGTGGACTCGCCCAGAATCCTGGCCCCCAGGGCCTGGGCCACATAATGATCCAGATCGCCCTGACCGGGGAAAAGCGTCGTAATAAAAAAGCCTTTTTTGGCCAGGAGTCGATAGACCAGGGCGCCGCGGCCCTGGCCCGCGATGACGAAAGCCCGGCCGGAGCGGCCGTCTCCCTGGATTTCGATGCCGCCCAGATGGCGGCTGAAACCGGCCTCATTGAAATCATAAAGCTCGGCCACCATTTCAGAGGTAAGAACCTCTTCCGGTCGCCCGAAAGCCGAAACCCGGCCCTCTTTGACCAGGATGACCTGGTCGGAAACTTTGGCCGCCACATCGACATCGTGGAGGGCGGCCAGCACCGTCAAGCCCTGGTCACGGCACAAACCCCGCAGAATGGACATGACTTCCACCCGATGCTTGAGGTCCAGATGCGCCGTGGGCTCATCGAGAAGCATAATTTTAGGCTCCTGGGCCAGGGCTCTGGCCAAAACCACCTTTTGCATTTCGCCGTCGCTCAGTTGATCCACCATACGCCCGGCCAGATCATCCGCCTTGACCGAGGTCAGGGCCGAGGCCACGACCTCGAAATCATGCCCGGTCAGTTTGCCCAGGAAACCGCTATGGGGATAACGGCCCAGAGCCGCATATTCCCAAACCGACAAAAGGGGAGGGGCGGCTTTTTCCGTCAGAACCACGGCCATTATTTTGGCCAGACTCAAAGCGGGATAATCGCTTAAAGGGCCGCCTTCAACCTGGACCAGGCCGGCCAGGGCCGCTATATGACGCGACAGGGTTCTCAACAGGGTGGTCTTGCCCGCGCCGTTGGGACCCAGAATCGAAATGAACTGCCCGGCCTTGATATCCAGATTGACCTGCGACAAAATCGCCGTTTTATAGCCGACGTCGAGATTTTCGCTCTTGAGGACGCTGGCGGCGTTCATATGCGCACCCCTCTTCTTTTCAGCAAAAGCCAGATGACGACAGGGGCGCCGAATATGGCGGTTATCGCCGACAGAGGCAGTTCCACCGGGCTCAGCCACATTCGGGCGATCAGGTCGCACAGGCTGGTCACCATCGCGCCCATAAGGGCGGCCCCCGGCAGCAGAATGCGATTGTCGGCGGCGCCGAAACTTAGCCGAGCCATATGAGGCGTCGCCAGCCCGATGAAGGCCACCGGCCCGGCCATGGAAGTCACCAGCCCTGCCAGAGACGAGGCCGCCAGTAAAATAAACACCCGGAAACGCCGGACGTTGACCCCCATGGAGGCCGCGTAATCCTCGCCCAGAAGAAAGGCGTTCAGGGGTTTGCTCAATAAATAGACCCCTAGAAACAAGGCGCCGCCGAAGACGATCATGATCCATATTTCGACCCACTTGAAGCCCGAAAAGCTGCCCATTTCCCAGAGCACGAAACCCTTGATTTTGCCTTTCTCGGCCAGGGCGGTGAGAATGGAGGTGATGGCGCTGCAGATATAACCCATCATCAGCCCCACGATCAGGAGGGTGGCGCCGTTTTTGACTTTGGCGGCGATGGCCACCACCAGAAGCATGACTCCATAGGCGCCGAGGCAGCCGGCGAAAGTGGTCAGAAAGGGGATGGCGAAAGCCATTTGCATGCCCGTGGCGGTGAGCATGACCACCGAAACCGCCACCGTGGCCCCGGAAGAGATGCCCAGAATGAACGGCCCCACAATGGGGTTGCGAAAATAGACTTGCAGCAAAAGACCGGAAGCGGCCAGATAGGCCCCGCCCAGGGCGGCGGCCAGAACTCTGGGCAACCTGATTTTCCAGATAATGAAGTCAAGGTCGCCGGTTCCGCCGGGATTTAATAAGGTCGAACATATCTCCCGCGGAGAATAGGAGATGGAGCCTATGCCGAGGTTCATGACCATCAATGACAGGGTCAACAGCCCCAGGGCGGCGAAGGCCAGCCTGCGGCGCTTGAATGATCTGACGACGATCGCTTGAGAAAGGGTCAGGGCTTCCATATCAGATTACCTTCGGGGCCGGGTCTTTATCCGGCAGGTTGACGAAAAATTGCAGTTCATGGCCGGGATAGGCCTCGGGGTGGAGAATGGCGGCTATTTCCGTCAAGATGTCGTCCAGCCGGTCGGCGCTCTGGATGTAGTGCGGCAGGGGCGAATAGGCCCGCCCTTCCGGCCCCAGGGGTTTTAAGGAAGCCAAAAGCGGGTTCATGCGCACCAGGGCGGCTTTGGAGACTATGCCGTCTTTGACGCTGCGGTAGGTGAAGTAGATGTCGGCGTCGTTGCCGCTGTAAAGAAAGCGCTCCAGGGAGATTTCAATGCAGGAGGTTCCGTAGACGTCGTCAAACAGATAGTTGCTCTGCGCCAGGCCCACCAGTTCCGCCACCCAGGCGTTGCCCGGCTCCACCAGAACCCTTTTTTCATAAATATCGCCCCACATGGCCTTGGGCTTGGGGTACCCCTTGGTTTTTTCGCGAATATCCTCCAGCGATTTGGCCAGGCGGTCATAAAAGGCCTGGGCTTCCGGCTCTTTGCCGAAAAAGGGGGCCAGGAACTGGACGAAGCGGATATGGGTGGCCATGCAGGTGGCCAGCGGCGTGGAGGTCACCACCACCGGGATATTCAGTTCTTCCATCATAGGGATGACGGAAGGGTCCCAGGTCATGACCATGTCCGGTTTCAGCGCCTTGATGCGTTCAAAATCAATACTGTCGGGCTCGCCCACATAAGCCACCCGCCCCGCGGCGAAGCCCTGTTTGATTTCATCCACAAACCAGCCGGTCTCCGGGGTGGTCACGCCCACCACGGCCTCGGCCACGCCCAGAGCCTTCATCATGCCCACGTCGAAAAACCCATAGGTCACCACCCGGCGCACCGGGGTTTCGATGACCATCGTCGGTTTGAAGCCGGGGGGATGGGCCTGGCCCCGGGGCGTCAAAGCCAGAATGCGCCCCGCGCCGTCTCTGACTTCGGTGTAGTCCTTTTTGACGTTGACCGCGAAGTCGCCGAGGTTGAGAAAATCCTCCTGGGTCCGCTGTATGGCCTCCTCACAGGACGCGGCCAGAAACAGAACCGCGCCTATGAAAAACGCGGGTAAAACTTTAGCGGGCATCTTGCCTCCTTCTGTTCTTGGAAAAATGATCAAACGCATACAAAGCCAGGCCCAAACTGAACAGCGCCAGGCCGGCGAGATAGATGGCCGAGGAGGGATCACGGCGCATAATCAGCTTGATGCGCCCGCCGCCAGACAGGTCCGCGCGGTTTTCCTTGCGCGGGTAAAAATCGATCAAATGTATGTCGTAGCCCTGAAAGCGGACCGGCCGGCTGAAGGCCAGGCGCGCCTCTCTCTTCCCGCCGTCGGGCCCGGTCAGTTCCAGGCGCGCCCCGGGGTCGAGCATATAGCCGCGAAAGAAATCCAGCCGTTCGCCCCGGTAATAGACCGGGTCGAAACCAAGAAAGGCGATGACGCCGCCTTCGGGCAGACGGAGAGAATAGCCCGATTTCAAAGCCTGCCCGGGCAGGCTGGAAGACAGGGCGTAACTGCCGAGGTAGCCGATCAGAATCGTCAGCACCGCGTAATGCATGATGTGGGGCCCCAAACGCCGGACCCAGCCCGGCCGGCGGGCTTCCTTTTTCAACAGGGGCAGAACGCGTTCGGTGGCGCAGACGGCGGTATTGACGCCCAGCAGGGTCAAAAGCAGCAGCAGCAGCAAAAACCAGAAGGTCTGATCAAGACTGTGGAGTCCGTAAGTGACCAGCCACCGGTAAAGCCCGACCTCGCTCAGGGGGGCGAAGGTCGGCAAATTTTTTTTCACCGTGAAATAGGCGAAAACCAGATCGGCGGTCAACAGAGCGCACAGAGCGATGGTGAGATTGAGACTGCCCAGTTTGCGCCATAAAATTTTTAATAATGAAGCCATATAGTTATCTCAGGGGAGGGCGAAAAGGCCCCAGATCGTCGCTGCAATTGACGATCAAAATCAAAAATATTCCGCAGACCGAAGCCAGGTTTCTGCTTCCGGCGCTCCAGCCGCCGGTCAGGTGCAGATGCAGAAGGCCGATGTAGTAAAACCAGGTGGCCATAAAGGCGGTGATCACCGCGTCGTCCCAAACCACCGGGACGCCCCAACCCCGGTAAGACCAGATTTCCCCTGAAAACATGGCCAGGGTCCACAGGACAAAGCCCAGGGCCATGAAGGAAAACGACATTTTTGAGGCTTCGCGGCTTTCGCTTTTATAGACCAAGGCCGCCCAGGCCCAGAGGCCGGACAGCAGAAGGGCGGCTTTGGCCAAAATGGTGAAGGCTAAATGCAGATGTGAAAAAATGGAGGCGGTTTTCAAAAAAGGCAGGTAAAAATCTTTTGGGAAGAAAATGGAAGCCAGAGCGATTATGAGCCCCAGAATCAAGGCTCCATAGCGAGGGAGGCGTACTGTCGGCGCGAAAGGCGCGCTCAGGGCCGCCATAGTCGTCAGAACCGCCGGCACGGCCGCCGTGCCCAGATACATGGGGGTCATGGGCCAGCTCAGCCAGTAACGCCAGGCTATATAGACGGCCCCGAAGAAAATTACAAGGCCCGTCAGGGCGCGCCTGAGGGTCTTCCGGGAGCCCGGCAGCAGATCGGCCAGAAGTCCCAGCCCCAGAAGCGCCGCGAAGATTTTTAAAATAAGGCGACTTTCGTTCATGATTGACCATTGGGGATAAAAAAATCCCGGATTGAGTGAACAATCCAGGATGTCCCGTTTTTATCCCGAACAGCTGCAAACCCATGAGCCGAACCTGGCCGAAAGCCAAAACCGCCCCTGGTCGTAAGCGGGCCTGATCCACAAGGCTTCTGCTTCTTACGCTTCAACAGGCAGGTCTTCTGGCTTTCGGATCAGCCCTTAAGGCGCGCCTTCCCGATCATTGAACGATCAGTGGCGTTAATGCGCCTTAAAGTCCTCGATTACAGCGGTGGGCCCGCCCTCGATTTTAACGAGGTTCCCTATTATGCAATATGCTTGCGCCTGTCAGTTCGTACTGTATATCAAAAGCCGGGCAAAAATCAAGTTTTATTTTTTTATTGACAGCCAGGCCGAAAAGTATGACAACTGGGGTCATGAACATTAGCTATCTCATTTTAATCCTGACCACTCGCTGCAATTTGGCCTGTAAATATTGCTATAACGGCGACCAGGCCGGAGAGGACATGACCCCGGCCACGATAAAAAACGCTTTAAATTTGGCCGCCGGCGGTTCAGGCCCGTTGCATATTCAATTCACCGGCGGGGAGCCGACGCTGGCGCCTGACCTGATGGCCTATGCGGCGGACGAGGCCCGGCGTCTGGGGCGTGAGACCCATCTGGCCGTTCAAACCAACGGCACTCTTCTGACGCCGCCTCTGGCCGCTTTTTTCAGGGAATATGAATTCCAGGTGGGTCTGAGTCTCGACGGCCCGGCGGAAATCAACGAAAAAACAAGAGGAGGCTCGGCCGCCGTCTTCCAGGGCATGCGCCTTTTGGATGACTTTGGCCTGGATTTCAACGTCACGGCCGTGGTGAACGAGACGAGCGTGCATTATTTGAGCCGGCTGCCGTTAATTTTGGCCGGCTTCTCCCACGCTCGCGGCTTCGGCTTGGATCTTTTAATCAAAAAGGGCCGCAATCAGGCGGAGACGGCCAAACCTGGCCATCTGGCCTCAAGCGCCCATAAGATCAAGAGAGCCCTGGCGGCGGTCAACAGGCGGCGGAGACGGCCCTTGTTGTGGCGGGAATTGGAGCTTTTGGAAAATTGCCGACCCGGCGCGGCGAAAGATTTTTGCCACGCCTGCCGGAATGAAAGTCTGGCCGTCCGCCCGGACGGCCGGGCCTATCCCTGCGGACAGACTTCCGGTTCGAATGAATTTTTGCTGGGAAACGCGACGGGCCTGTCGGCTTTGAAGACTCCTTTGACCAGCCTGAAGCTGGCCGGGAGCGATTGCCGGGACTGCATTGCGCATGGGCGCTGCCCGGGAGAGTGCCCTAGCCGTCTATATTACAACCAGGGGCGGGAAGCTTTTTTGATTTGCGAACTATACCAGGCCCTGGCTTCTATCTGACCGCACGGTCCATTAGTCAGGCCGCTTCATAAACTATTTCGCCGCCCAGAACCGTCTTCGCCACTTTTATGTCTTTGAGGCCGTCTTCCGGGCAAGTCATGGGATCGCGGTCAAGAACGGCGAAATCGGCCAGCTTGCCCGCCTTAAGCGAGCCTTTGCGGTCTTCGTTGAATTCAGCCCAGGCCGCCCAGAGAGTGTAGGAAAGGAAAGCCTCTTCCCGGCTGAGTTTCTGCTCGGGTCGCCAGCCGCCTGTAGGCCGTCCTTCGAGATTACGGCGGGTCACCGCCGCATACATGCCTTCAAAGGGGTTGACCGATTCCACCGGGCAGTCCGAACCATTGACCAGCCGGCCGCCCCGGCTCAAAATATCGCGCCATCTATAACTCCTTTTTATTGTCTCCGGCCCCAGCCGGTCCTCGGCTATATCCAGATCGGACATCAGGCCCACGGATTGTATTGAGGGGACAATTCCCAGCGCCAGGGCCCGGTTCAGATCGCGGTCAGCCGCCACCTGAAAATGTTCTATGCGCCAGCGGTGATCCGCGGGCCTCCGCCGCAAGACACGCTCCATCGCGTCCACGGCCTGACGCGCCGCGCCGTCGCCGATAGCGTGGATGGTCACGGCCAGGCCGTAATCCCGAGCCCGCTCCATAATGGCCTGAAGCTGTTCGTCATCATAGGTCAGCCCGCCGCGATGTCCCGGCCGGTCGGCATAGTCTTCAAGCAGCCTGGCGCTGCGGGAGCCCAATGAACCATCGGAGTGGATTTTGACGCCGTCAATGGACAAACGCTCTCCAAACAGAGAACGCGCCAACCTGCCGCCGGCCGCCAGATATTCCTCATCCTGTTTTGAGCCGGCCAGCAGCATGGCTCTGATTCTCAACTTCAGCTCCCCGGTCTGATAGGCCTTTTTGAAAAGCTCCAGGTTCGACAGCGTGGTTCCGGCATCCATTATAGAGGTCAACCCCCAGGACAGCAATTCGGCCTGACCGCGCAAAAGCGCCTGACGGCGGCCTTCGAAGCCGGTCTGGGGAATAATGTTCCAGACCGCCCACATGGCCATGCCTATCAAAATCCCCTGGAGGCCGCCCGCCGCATTTCTAAGAATCTCGCCGCCGGTTGGATCGGGGCTGTCTTCATTGAGGCCGACGGCCCTGATCACCCGGGAATTTACCCACATGGAATGTTTATCCACCCTGTCCAGCGCCACATAGTGATCAGGCGCGGCCAGGTCCAGTTCCTCCTTGGCGGGCCAGGCTTCGCCCGGCCAGTTTTCCTGGTTCCAGCCGTGGCCGATGATCCATTCTCCTTTCGGCCGCCGTTCGGCTTCCCGGCGAATTAGAGCCAGGGTTTCCTCCCTTGATTTATGGCGCACGTCCACTGCGCCCAGCTTCAGCCCCTCCTGTATGATGTGGGCATGGCCGTCAATCAGTCCGGGAACGACGGCGCGTCCCTCCAGGTCAAAACGGGCCGCCCGGCTGGAAACAAGCTCTTCAGCGGCTGAAAGGTCGCCGCCGACATAAACCAGTTCGCCGCCCCGGCAGGCCAGAACTGAAGCCCTCGGGGCGGACGGCTCCATGGCGTATATTCTGCCGTTGAAAAAAAGCATTTCCGGCTGTTCGCCGGCGGGGGCAAGGGCGCGGGTATGCGGGGCATCGCTGCATGACGACATGGCCTGGACGATTGTTTCCTTCAAGGTTGGCGAATTCTGGAATATCGGGAATATAAATAAAACCTCCTATCAGTGAGGCGAGCAAAGTTCGCAAGATTAGGAGGCTTCAATGTCGATTGACGGAAACAGATTATCGCATTCCGTGTGGGAATGCAAGCGTCGCATATTCCTCGTCTGCGCCGCAATCAATTTTGTCCTCGCTGCGGCGATTTTCGATATACCCAATAATCATAGTGCAGCAAGAGTCGCTTTATTTGCAATAAATCGGCCAAAATAAGCCATTTTATCGCTTTTATCGCTTCTAGCCCTTGTTTGTTCCATAATCTGCACATCTAACCGTAGGGGCGTGGTTTGCCCGCTATCTTCTATGTTCAGCTACGGAAATCAATTATTATCCCAAATCCGTCGTTAGAGCAGGCCTATGCCGCTAATTGATTTTTTCATTTTTCAGATGCGTAAGCCTGTGTTTATTCTTTAACATATGGCTTTTTCGGCAAAAATATGATAATATACGACGAAAGAGTAATGGCGTGCTCCGCTATATTAAATTGGTCTGGAGACCATGCGGGCGCAAAATGCAGGATATTCATTTAAAGCGGAGGGTCTTTCATGCCCTTGGGTTCCGGCCAGCGCGTATTGATAGTCGACGATTCGCCGATCATGCGCCAAATGCTTGTAAAAATGTTCCTTGCCGAAGGTTTTGAAGTTGTGGGCGAGGCCGCCGACGGCGAAGAAGCTTTGGTCATGTTTGAAGAATTAAAACCGGATCTGACTACTCTGGATATCGTCATGCCTAAAAAGCGCGGCATAGATGTGCTGGAAGAAGTCATGGGTAAGCACCCGGAGGCCAGAATAATCATGGCGTCATCGGTTTCCGACGCCAGAACGGTCGTCCATTGCCTGAAAAAGGGGGCCAGGCAATACATCACTAAACCTTATGACGAGGCCAAGATTATGGCCGCGGTTAAAAAAGTTCTTGAACTTTAATTTTGCAAGTCTCATTTTGGCCGACGGTTTAAAAATAGCAGGTCGGTCCGCTAGGGCTGACGGAGCGACTGTCGGAGAGGTCGACACAGCGCCCGCCAAGCAAAAAACGCATTTTGTGCTTGGCGAGGGCCAGCCCCGACAAACTTCCAGGCCAAAATGAGAATTGCTGACCACGCGTAGCCGCGCTTTAAGCCGGCTGGGCATATTGGCGGCTCTTCGGAGCTGTACTTCGCCGCACTGGTCTGTCGCCATTGGGCAAAAGAACCGCCAAAAGAGGAACTAAATGAGCGTTACCGACGAAAATCTGGCTGAATTGTTTGAACAGTACAAAGATGAAGTCCGCGAGACCATCGGTACCTTGGACAATGAGCTGGTCGCCATTGAGCAGGACCCGACGTCCAGCGAGACGATTTTTTCTCTGTTTAGGCATATGCATTCTTTGAAGGGCTCGTCCAAAATGTTCAATGTGGACAATATCGCCCATATCGCTCACCACCTTGAAGACCTGATGTCGATGATCGACAAAAATAACGCCATTCTTGCCAAACATCCGAAAATCGTCGATCTGCTGTTCAGAGGCAACGATATTTTTCGCGACATAATCGCCCGCTTGGAAGACGACATAACCTACACCCATCTGACTCCGGATCATACGGCTTTTATCGGCGAAATTCAAGCCCAGGTGGATAAGATAAACCGCCGCGACTCGCAGCTCGTCGACGCAACCCGCAAACTCATGGAAGACCTGGAAACTCTGGCGCCGACTTTGGAGGAAGCGGAAGCTGAAAACCTCAAAAAAGCCATGGCCGACGTCTCCGCCAGCCTGACTTTGGCTACCCTTGAGGAAGAAGGCTCCAACCAGATTCGCTTCCATTATAACGGCGTCGACCTGACGGGCGATGTGCGCAGGCTCGAAGAACTACTTGAAAAATTCAAGACTGAAAAAGGAACTCCAGAAGACGCCCAGGCTCTTATCGACGTTGTCGGCCGTCTCTACAACAGTCTGGCGGACGTCGCCACGGAAGATGCTCAGAATCTTATTGCTGAATTGGGCGACGGCCTGTTGATGTTCAAAGAACGTGAATTGGAAGTCGACCAGATGATGGTGGAGTTTTTTAGCGCCATACTCGGCGACCTGAAAGAAAAATTCCAGGTGGAAGTGGTGGCTCCTGCATCTGACGTCCGCCAGAAGAGTTCTAAAGGCAACGTCGCGGCTTTAAAGGAGCCGCAGGCTAAAACCATCAGGGTGGACGAAGCCAAAATAGATCAATTTCTGGATTCGGTGGGCAAGCTGATCACCAAGAGCGAAATATTGAATCACCTGCAGTTTTCTTTTCGGCAGGCCGGCCTGAATACTTCGCTCATGCGTGATTTTACCACGGTTTCACGCACAATTTCCAATGATATAGTTAATTTGCAGAGATCTATCATGGAAGTGCGTCAAGTGGAGATTAACAACATCCTGAAAAAATTTCCCCGGCTTGTGCGCGATATTTCTCATAAAATCGGCAAGGAAGCGGAACTTGACCTCTCCGGCGAGCGCGTGCCCATAGACAAGAGCCTTCTTGACGATGTGGAACAGGCCATGGTTCATATCGTCCGCAATGCCGTTGATCATGGTCTTGAACCGCCTGACGAACGCATCGCCGCCGGGAAAAACCGCCGGGGCGTCATTAATATAAACGTGACCCAGGAAGAAGCCTCTATTTACATCGAAGTGTCTGACGACGGCCGCGGCCTGAATCTGGAAAAGGTTAAATCAAAGGCGGTCGAACGCGGCGCGCTGACTCCGGAACAGGCCGCCGCGATCAGCGACAAAGACGCGGAGATGCTGATTTTCCGTTCCGGCCTTTCCACCAAGGACGAGGCGACAGACCTCTCCGGACGCGGGGTGGGCATGGACGTGGTCATGACCAATCTCAAAAAGTGGAACGGCGAAGTTCTGATCAGCAACCATGTCGGCCAAGGCTTGACCATAGGCTTAAGGCTTCCGGTCACCAACACCCTTTTGACGAAAGAGGCCATTCTTTTACGCGTAGGGGAGAGCATTTTCTGTCTGCCCCTGGAATATGTCAGCGAAATAGTGACCGTGCCCACAAATTCGATTCATCATCATAAGGATCAATCCATCTTCCGTCACCGGGATATGGTTATTGCGGTCATTAACATCAAAGAGATTCTGGGGCTTGGCTTCAGCGATTATTCCGAAGAAAGCGCCTCGGCGCCCGGCGACAGCCGCGCTTTCATCATCCTGCAGGATAAGAACGAATCCAGGCAGGCCATAATGGCCGA
>JAISRV010000156.1 GCA_031273445.1 Candidatus Adiutrix sp.
GTCTGGTCGGCGGAGAGTTTCAAACGCCGGCCCAGAAGTTCCGCCCCCAGGGCGGCCGCCTCTCTGGAGCCGACGTTGTAGAGACCAAGAACGGCCATGGCGTCGGTGGGGGTGAAAGCCGAGACCATAATCGACGGGTGCGAGAGGGCCGAAAGGCCTATAAAGCGGCGGCCGGTTTCGAAGAGCATCTCCGCATATCTGGCCATGGCGAAAGGGGTTGTTTCGGCCATGGCCGCCAGGATGGCGCTTTCGTCTTCGTTCAAACCCGGTTCCGGCGGGGTTCCGGGCACGAAAAAATAACCGGCCGCTGTGCTGGGGGTGTTCAGGAGTTTTTGGAGGCGCAGCGTTTCCAGGGCTTCCGGCCAGGTTTTGGCCAGGCGGCAGAGCGGCAACACGCGGCGCGGCCCCAGGCTGATGAGGCCCGCGGCGTCGATGACCGTCAGGCTGTCGCCGCCCAAGCCGCGCGTTTTGGTTTCCACAGCCACGGTCATGGTCTTCCATTTGCCCACCCTGGCCCCATTGGGGTTGACCGCCGGCAAACCCGCGCGGACGAAAGCCATGTCGGTGGTGGTGCCGCCCACATCCAGCACCCAGAGATCTTTTTCCTCGGCCGACAGAAAGCCCCGCGCCAGCGCCCGGGCGCCCACCAGACCCGCCGCCGGGCCGGAAACCACGGTCTCAATGGGCTTTTCCCTCGCCCATTCTTCGCTGACCAGGCTGCCGTCGCCTTTGACCACCATCAGCTTGGCCGCGCCCAGCCCCATTTCGGCGGCCGATTTTTTGACCGCGTCCAAAAGTCGGTTGATAATGAGCACCAGCCCGGCGTTCAAAGCGGCGGTGGCGGCCCGGCGCACGGCGTCCAACTGGCCGGTGAGGTCGCGCCCCAGGGTCACGGGTTTGGCCGAGATGGTCTTGATGAGGCGGGCCGCCCGCATTTCGTGCCCGGGGTTTTTGACGCTGAAAAAACCGGAAACGGCCCAGCCGGAGACGCGCGCTTCAAGCGCCCTGACCGCCTCGACTATGGCCGCCTCGTCCAGCGGCTCCTCTTGTCGGCCGTAAAAATTGTGACTGCCGGCCACAAAGACGGGGCTCGCCAGCGGCAGTTCATCCACCAGGCGGCGCACCGCCTCCTGGTCACGGTCGTAACCCATCAAAATCAGGCCGATGCGGTTGCTTAACCCTTCGGCAATGGAATTGGTGGCCAAGGTGGTGGAGAGGTTAAAGCGCTCTATGGCCTGAAAGCCGCCGTCCCAGTTCAGGCGCCCCAGGGCGGCCAGCGCCTTGGAGATGCCCTGGCTTAAATCGTGGTGAGTGGTCTCCGCCTTGGCCGAAACCACCACGCTTTTCGAGGTCGGGTCGAAGACCGCCACGTCGGTGTGAGTGCCGCCGGCGTCAATGCCCAGGTAAAGCTTTTTCGACATGGCGCGTCTCCTGTCCCGGCCGGCGCGGCCTTACGCGGAAGGATGGGGAGAAAAGAGGCAACTCTAAGATTATACTATAAAGAGCGACGCCGCTTCAAATCAAATTTTGACGAAATCACGCTTGATGTGTTTATTCGGCAAGTCAATAGGAACTTGCGCCAGGATTGAATTTATGAGGCGTCGGCCCTGGCGGCCATGACAAAATAGTCATGACAAAGTAGATGTTCATAAGACTTCCTTCTGTGCTATAATAATTGAAGGGCGTTTAACTTTTACGGATAAGAGCGAGAAATTTTGTTTCAATTTGGTCAAAGCATAGAGAGGGCCTGGCGCTGTTTGGGCGGCGGCTCCAAGAGCAAGAGAGCCCAGGGCAAGGCCGGCAATACGGCGGGCGCGGATTCGTTGACCTTTGAAGGTGAAGTCTGCCGGCTCTGGCTGGATCTGGAAGGCCGCCTGGCCCGGCCGGATCACGAAGGCGGCGGCCTGGAGGCGGTTCTCCAGCTTATCCGCGACTTTTCCGGCCTGTCATGGTCATTTTTGACGGCCCTGATTCCGGCCGACGCTAAAAATTACCACATCGTGGCCAAAAGCGGCGACGCTCCGGCGAACCTGCCGTCCACGCTGCCTCTGGCCTCTGGTCTGGCCGGCTGGATTCACACCAAACACAATGCCCTGGCCCTGGACAAGCTCAAGGCCGACGGCCGCCATTCTTATATTTTTCATAAAGATGAGCCGATAAAGGGGGTGCGGTCGTGTTACGGCTGGCCTCTGCTTTATAATGATCAGCCTCGGGGCGGCCTGATTATGGCCGGGCGGTCGGGCGAAACTTTAAGCCCGGCCCAAAGCGCGGCGCTGACCTGTCTGGCCGCGCGGTTGGCCGCCCAACTGCAGCAGGACCGTCTGCTGGTGCGGGTCAGGGACTTGAGTCAGCTTGATTCTCAGACAGGCCTGCCCCATCGAGGCTATTTTTTAGACCGGCTGGGTCGCCTGATCAAGCAGGCCGACCTGACCGGAGCGGGGGTGGAACTGTATGTGCTGGCCACCACCGGCCTGGGCGCCTTTTCCTGCGACAACGGCCAGGATGCGGCTGGCGACCTTTTGCGGTCCGTGGCCGGGCAACTGGTGGAGGCGGCCAAGTCGCACTGGGAAATAGGCCATGTTTCCTACGGCGTCTTTACTCTGGCCGTGCCGGTGGAGGACGCGACCGAAGCCAAACGGGTCATCGCCCGCTTTAAAAAACAGCTTTTGGACTGGCCCCTGGTCGAACGCAGCGGCCGGGCCGGTCTCGGCCTCTACCCGGCCGCGGCCTCCTATCCTCAGGACGCGGACGGGCCGGAGAGGCTTCTGGAATTGGCTCTGACAGCCCTGGCCGGCGATGACGAGAACGAAGAGCCGGCCTAGCGCTCTGCAACTCTTAAGGCTGCAGAGCGCCGGCGAACCGCGATCAAGCGGGTCGTCGCCGCAAAAGGCGCGAGAGGAAAGCAAAAATGCGATTTTTGCTTTCCGGGCCGGATAAAATGGCCTTGCTTTGAGCGACATTTTAAAGCGTTACATGGTTCTAGGGCTTGGGCCGGAATTTCCGCTTTTCCTTGGCGAAGGCAGCCCCGATAAAGCCTCCAGGCCAATTTTCGGCAGGGATGAAAAATGTCTATTTTGCCATTTTCCAACGGCTTGGCCATGGACCTCGGCACGGCCAATACTTTGATTTATGAAAAAGGCCGGGGGATCATTCTTGACGAACCCTCGGCGGCGGCCCTGAACAGCGACACTGGCCAGGCGATTGCCGTCGGGCGCCAGGCCAAATCTTATCTGGGCCGCACGCCCGTGGGGCTGGAAGTCATCCGCCCGATGCAGACCGGGGTCATCAGCGACTTTAACGCGGCCCAGCAGATGATCAGGCGTTTCTTGCGCCAGGCCCGGGCCGACCGTCGCGTTTTCAAGCCGAAAATTATAGTCGGGGTTCCCACCTGGGTGACCCAGGTGGAAAAACGAACCCTCGTAGAGGCGGTCGAAAAGGCCGGGGCTAAGAGCGTCTATCTGGTGGATGAGCCCCTGGCCGCCGCCGTTGGGCTGGGCCTCCCGATCGAAGACCAGGCGCCCAGCCTGGTGTTGGACATTGGCGGCGGCGTCAGCGAAGGGGTCATAATTGCCAATGGCGTGGTGGCCGTTTCCGAATCGCGCCTGGCGGGCGGCGATGAGGCGACTGAGGCCGTCGCCCGCTTCCTGCGGCGAAAATACCAGATCGCCGTGGGCGAAAACATGGCCGAACGGATTAAAATAGCCGTCGGTTCGGCTTGGCCGCTGGAGAAGAGGCAGATTTTTTCCTGTAGCGGCAAAGAATTGACCAGCGGCATACCCCGCAGACTGGAAGTCGACGATGCCGATGTTCGCGAGGCTCTGGCCGAAGTCGTCCAGAAACTGGTCGGCCTGGTCAGGCAGCTTTTGATGCGCGCAACTCCGGCTTTGACTTCCGAGCTCATGAAGAGCGGCCTGTATCTCACCGGCGGCGGGAGCTTACTAAAAGGCTTAAGCCAGCGTCTGGCCGTGGAGACCGGTTTAAAAGTGGAAGTTCCGGAAAATCCGCGGCTTTCTCTGGTTACGGGCCTGGCCCGGATATTGGAAAACATGCGCTACTACAAAAAAGTTTTCGTCGACTGAAAATCATATGTTGATTCGGCCCGACCACCCGGCTTTCGCCACGCCCCTGGCCCGCTTCAAAGGCGTCGGTCCCCAAACCATGGCCCGGCTTGCGGCCGAAGGCTTATTCACGGCCGGCGACATTTTGTCCATCTGTCCGCGTTTTTATCAGGATCGCCGCCGCGTCGCCGCCATCACCGACCTGCGGCCTGATGAAGAAGCCCTGGCCGAGGCGGTTGTCGTCAGCGCCAGGCCGGGCTTCTCGCCCAGAACCCGCCGTCGCTATCTGGAATGCCAGGTGGAAGACGACAGCGGCCGCCTGACCCTGTGCTGGTTCAACGCGCCGGCCTATCTCTTGAAATCATTCTATAAAGGCCGGCGTCTGCGCGTCTTCGGCCGGGTTCGCTTCACCGGGCGGCGCCTGGAAATGGCCCATCCCGATCTGGAATTTCTGCCGGAAGACGAGCCGACCTTAAGCGCGGCCAGATCGGACCCGGAGTCTTCGGCCTCTGAATTTACGGTTCGGCCGGTCTACGGCCCTGTCGGCCAATTGAGTTCCGGACAGGTAAAGAAATTCGTGGTTCAGGCCCTCTCTTTTTTAAACGGCGGCCCGCCTCTGTTTCCGGCCGCCTGGCTGGCGGCGCACGGCTTGGAGGATTACCTTGACGCGCTCCGCACGCTCCATTCGCCGCCGGCTGATTTTCAGGGGCCCGTACCCAGGCCCGCAGAGACCAGGGCTTACGGCCGGCTGGTTTTTTTTGAGCTGGTTTTCTGGCGTCTTTTAATGCTCAAAGCCAGGGCCGGCGTGATGACGACGGCAAAGCCGCGGCCCAGGCTCAAGGCGGGCGAAAGAGCCCTGGCCTCCTTTTGGGCGGCCTTGTCTTTTTCGCCCAGCCCCGAGCAGCGCCGGGTCAGTCTGGAAATAACGGCGGATTTGAGCGGCCGGCGGCCGAT
>JAISRV010000280.1 GCA_031273445.1 Candidatus Adiutrix sp.
ACCATCAAATCCTGGCTCGGCGCGGAGGGCGAAGCGGCTTTAAGAGCCGGCCTCGGCCGGCCGCTGAATTTTGTTTCCATGCTGGAGGGCCGCTTCAAGTTTCGCCCCAAGGATGGTCCGGCTGAAATTCCCAAGTTCAGATCCGTCGGCGACGGGGCTTACAAAGACGGCCTTTTGCCGCACAATTACGGCCGTCTGGGTTTGAGCGCGCCGCTGAATCAAAATCAGCTGAGGCGCCTGAAAAACTCTTTGACCTTGGAAAAAAGCCGTCCGGTCTTGGTTTTGGGCACGGGAGAGTTTCTGCATCCCCCCTACCGGCTGGCCAGAATGCTGGAAGACGACGGCTTTGAGGTGACCTTCGCCTCCACGACCAGAACGCCTGTCGCCCTCGGCCATATCATCGGCAGCGTCATGCGCTTCGCCGACAACTATCACGACGGCATCGACAATTTTTTATACAATGTCCCGCCGGAGTCGGACAGTCAAAAAATAATCTGCTATGAAACGCCGCATCTGCCCGACGGCCATGATCTGGCCGCGCGTCTCGGCGCTCAAACCGTTTTTTTCGGGGCGCCCCATGGCGCCGCCTGACGAGCGGATGTTCCGCCAGGAAAATAACGAGATGGCGACGGCTGTTTTCATGGACCTTGACGACACCGTCTTCCAAACCATGAGAAAATGCCGAAAAGACGGCGGGCCGCTCAAGGCGGCGGCCATGGCCGCCGACGGCAGCCCGTCTTCATATTTCGAGCCCGGCCAATATCACCTGCTGGAGCGTGTTTTATCCGCAGCCATGTTGATACCGGTCACGGCCCGCGATCTTGAGGCCCTGGGGCGAGTGCGGCTGACCTTTAAGCACGGGGCCATCGCGGATTACGGCGGGGTGATTTTAGACCGCGACGGCCGCCCCGACCAAAGCTGGCATGACCGGATGGCGACTTTGTGCGCCGACGCCCGGCCGATTTTAATGGAGGCCAGAGACCGGGCCGACGGGCTGATCTCCGCCGGGCGCCTGGCCTGCCGGGCGCGCCTGATCAGCGATCTGGGGCTTTGTTTTTATTTGGTGATCAAGAATTACAACTCCCGCCTGGAAGAGCTGGATGAAATAAAAGCGGCCCTGACCGATTTCGCCGGAAATAATAGTCTTCAAATAAATTTAAACGACAACAATCTGTCTTTTCTGCCCGGGTTTCTGAACAAAGCCCGGGCCGTCGCCTATTTTATGGAAACCCGGCTAAAACCGCGGCACGGCCGGGTCTTGACCATCGGCATGGGCGACAGCCTCGGCGATTTTAAATTTCTAAAATTATGCGATTTTATGCTCATCCCCTCAAGAAGCCAGCTGGCCGACGATTTTTCGCCGCAAAATTCGTGCGGCCGACAATAAGGAAAGTAAGAAAAGCCATGTCACAGACATTCAGCGGCAGTTATGAGCCCGACGACGTCGCCTTTCTGCTGAAGACGATCGACATGGAACCCATCCCCATGGACGAAAGAGAGAGGCTGATTCAATCAGGCCGGGCCCACTACAGCGAGATGATCGGCCCCGAAAGCGCCCCCTCCGCCAGGTATCTGGACCTTTTTCATGAGGGGCTCGCGCGCAACCGAGCCGCCATGGCCCGCCATCTCGTGGCCCTGGCCGGGATCATCAGCCGGAGCCGGGCCGGGCCATTGACCCTCGTCTCTCTGGCCAGGGCCGGCGTGCCCGTGGGCGTCCTCTTGGGCCGCATTTTGAAGCGCCATTTCAGGCGCGAGGTCCGCCACTATTCCATTTCCGTCATCCGTGACCGGGGCATTGACGGAAATGCCCTTTCACACCTCCTGAAAAATGAAGGGCGGCCGGAGAAGTCGATCGTCTTCGTCGACGGCTGGACCGGGAAGGGGGTCATGGCCGGCGAACTCGACGCGGCCGTGAGAAAATATAATCTCAGCTTCGGAACCGACATTTCGCCGGACCTTTACGTGTTGAGCGACCTTTGCGGCGCGGCCGCCGCCGCCGCCAGTTCCGAAGACTTTCTGATCCCTTCCTGTCTTTTGAACAGCACTGTTTCGGGTCTCATCAGCCGCACCATTTTAAACGCGGCCCATATCGGACCTGATGATTTTCATGGCTGCGTCTTTTACGGCGAATTGGCCCAGGCCGATTTATCGAGATGGTTCGTGGAACAGATCATGATTGAGGTGGAGCGCCTCGCCGCCCTCAGCCCGGCGGGCGCCCTCGCGGCCGCGGCTCTGGGCCCGGCCCGAAGAGCGGCTTTGCGCCAAAGAAACAAAGCCTTTATTGAGCGACTCAAGGCCCGCCACGGCCTGACCGATCAAAACCATATCAAACCCGGCATCGGCGAAGCCACCCGCGTGCTTCTCCGGCGGGCGCCGGAGCTTTTGATCCTCAGAGACCCCGACGACCCCCAGGTGGCCCACCTGCGCCTATTGGCCAGGCAGCGGTCAGTGCCGGCGATTCACGACGCGAACCTTCCCTACCGGGCCGCGGCCCTGATAAAGGCCCTGGCCGATGCTTAACTCTTTAGCCATTGATCTCGGGGCCACTCTTTATATTCCGTCCACCCATGAAGCCATACTGGATGTGGCCAATCTGAAGAAATACCCGCAGCTGCGTTCCCTGGTCTTCTGCGCCGAAGATTCCGTGGCCGCGAACGATTTGCCGAAGGCCCTGGCCAATCTGGCCCGGGTTCTCCCGGCTCTGGAAGAGGCGCCGCTGTCGCGTTTCATCCGGCCAAAAAATCCGGAGCTTTTGGAGGAACTGCTGACCTTTGACGGCATAGAGCGCCTTGACGGCTTTGTTCTGCCCAAAGCCGATCTGGAAAATCTGCCGCGTTATTTCAAGGTTCTGGAGCGGCATGAGCGATTCGTCGTCATGCCCATCCTGGAAACCGGCCTCGTCTTCGACCTGAATTCATTATGCGAATTGCGCGATTTTCTGGCCGGATCAAAACTCAAATCAAGAATTAAGGCCCTGCGCATCGGCGCTCTCGACCTTTTGAGCCTTCTGCATCTGCGGCGTCAGGACAATGAAACGCTTTACGAAACCCCCCTGGCTTACGTCATGGATCAGCTCATCGCCGTCTTCAGGCCGGCGGGATTCAGCCTGACGGCCCCGGGCTGCGAGTGTTTCGGCAACCCTGAACTTCTGGTCAGGGAGCTGGACCTGGACATCAACCGGGGGCTGTTCGGCAAAACCGCCCTCCACCCCGAGCAGGTCGGCATAATTCATGCGGCTTACAGGGTCTCTGAACGCGAGCTCATGGAAGCCAGGGCCGTCAACGACCCGTCCCGGCCGGCGGTTTTCAGGCTCGGCGACCGTATGTTCGAAAAGGCGGTTCATCAGCGCTGGGCGGCGACAATCGAGGCCAGACATGAAATTTACGGGCTGAAAAATTAACCATAAGAAGGAGACAGTATGCGCAGACTTCCAGTTTATTTGTTGATCGACGTTTCCGGCTCCATGACCGGTGAACCCATAGAAATGGCGAGAAACGGGCTGCAAGCCATGCAGTCCGCCCTCCGCAAGGATCCGCACGCCCTTGAACAGGCTTACGTCAGCCTCATCACTTTTGAATCCGTCGCCAGACAGGCCGTCCCCCTTACGGAGGCGCCCAAATTCCAGATTCCCCCCTTTGAGGCCGGCGGCGGCACCGCGCTGGGCGCGGCCCTGGCCCTGGCGGCCAAGTGCGCGGAAAAGGAAGTGGTCAAAAACACCCTGGAGCAAAAGGGCGACTGGAAACCCCTGGTCTTTATCATGACCGACGGCGAACCCACCGACCAACTGGAGCCGGGCCTGAGCGCCTTTAAAACCGTCCCGTGGGGCGTAGTGGTGGCCTGCGCCGCCGGCGCCCAAGCCAACACGGAAACGCTGCGCCGGATCGCCGGGGACAACGTCGTCTCCCTGGACACCTCCGATTCCAACTCCTTCGCCGCTTTCTTCAAGTGGGTTTCCGCCAGCATAGTGGCCACCAGCAAAAAGGCCGATTCCGGCGCCGAGGCCGCGGGCCTGGACGACCTGCCGCCCCCGCCGCCGGTGATCACGCTGGTCAAATTTTAAAATTTTGTTTCATCGCTCATTTGTTCCGTTCGTTACGCCCCGCCATTTCAGGGGCTGACAGCCGGCAGTTCCCGGGTGTAGGCGAATATTTTTAAAATGCAGGTCGCCCCCGGAGAGGGGCGACGGAGGACGCGACTGTTGGAGATGGCGACCAAGTCACACGCCAAGCAAAAATCGCACTTTTTGCTTGGCTACGACCTAGCCAGCCAAGCCGAACAGGCGAACATTTTTAAAAAGAGGCAATTATGAGAAAACTGCCCATTTATATTTTACTGGACACTTCCGGCTCCATGCGCGGGGAACCCATCGAGGCGGTCCGCTCCGGGCTCCAGTCTCTTTTGTCGAGCCTCCGGCGCGACCCCTACGCCGTGGAGACGGTCTACCTTTCCGTCATCACTTTCGACCGGGAGGCCAGGGTCATAACCCCCATGACCGAACTGGCCCAGTTCGTCCTGCCCGTCATTCCTCCGCTGGAATCTTCCCCCACCAACATGGGAGAAGCCCTGGAGCTGATGCTCAAACGCTACGACGAGGAAGTGGTCAAAGCGGACGAGAGCCAGAAAGGCGACTGGCTGCCCATGGCCGTGGTCATGACCGACGGCGCCCCCTCGGACACCTTGCTCTTTGAGGAAATGTGCGGGAAAATCCGCCAATATCGTTTCGCCCACGTCATCGGCTGCGCGGCCGGGCCCAAAGCCAAAACAGAGCCCCTACGCAAATTCGCCACCAGGGTGGTCGCCCTGGAGACGATGGACAGCAGCGGCTTTTCCCAATTTTGGCAGTGGGTCTCCCTGGCGGTGAGCCGCCACAGCCAGACCACCGACATCACCCTGGACGAACTGCCGCCGCCGCCGGCGGAAATCAAACTGGCCCTTTAAAAATCATAATCACGCGGGTAACTCATGGACGCTCCGTCGCCTGGCCTCACTGAAAATTTTAGCCGACTGTTAAAAGACATACAGACCGAACTGGACGAAATCCGGCCGACCGGCCCGGATCAGGGCCAGGACGGCTTCGAAAAGCTCCGGCGTTTGATCGAGGCGCTGCGGCGGCGCCCTGACGAGGCCCCTGAGGACGGCGATAAGATATCTCTGTCGGATTTTTTAAGGGAAGAACTGTCGGACATTTTCGGCGCCGATAAAGTCTCGGCCGGGCTGGCCGGGGAGAAAAAGGACCTGTCTCCCACCATCCGCCTGTTGAGTTTTCTTTTGGGCGAG
>JAISRV010000313.1 GCA_031273445.1 Candidatus Adiutrix sp.
AATCCCGGCCCGGCCCGGGCGCCGGCCCTGCGTTTGAGGGAAGCGGTCGGGGCTTCGGCCGAGGCCTCGGTCGAGGCCTTCACCATGGGCCCGCCCCAGGCCCGCGAGGTTCTCGTCGAGGCTCTGAACCTGGGGCTGGACCGGGCCTTCCACCTGTGCCATCCGGCCCTGGCCGGGGCCGATTCCCTGGCCACCGCCAGGGCCCTGGCCGGGGCCTTCGTCCTGGCCGGCCCCTATGACCTTTTGGTGTTCGGCGAGAAAAGCACGGACGGCGGCACCGGGCAGGTGGGGCCGGCCGTGGCCGCTCTTTTGGGGCGGCCCTTTCTGGGGCGGGCGGATGAACTGGCGCCGGCCGGGCCGGGCCGGCTCACGGTCCGTCAGTCTTATTCCCGGGAGCGGCTTTGGGTTCAGGCGAGCCTTCCGGCCGTGGTCTCGGTTCTCAGGGAGGCCTTCGTCCCCAGGCTCCCCAGCCTCAGGGCCAGGCTGCGGCCCAAGGAGGTCAGGGCGCTGGGCCTGGACGATCTGCCGGACCCCAACCCCCTTCTCTATGGGGAAAAGGGTTCGCCCACCAGAATAAAGCGCATTTTCAGGCCGCTTCCGGAAAAAAAAGGCGAGGCCCGGCGCCTGGGGGCCCCGGAGGCGGCCAGGGTCATATTGGAGGCCATGGACAGTCTTGAGCGAACAAAGCCTGATGCGGACTAGGCCGGGCCTCCTGGTCTTTCTGGAGACCGAAGGGGCGGGCCTGAGTCGGCTGTCCGTGGAGACGGCCTGGACCGCCGTCGGCCTGGGGGCGCCCCTGGGGCGGCCGGTCGACGGGGTCTTGCTTCAAACCGGGCCGGCGCCTGACGCGGCTTCCCTGGCCGAAACCGGGCTCTCCGCCGTTTTGGTTTACCAATCCGGCCGGCCCGGGCCGGCGACCAGCGGCTTAATGGCCGCGGCGCTGACGGAGGCCGCGGCTGAACTCAGGCCCGAAGCGGTTCTGCTCGGGGCCAGCGAACTGGGCCGGGAAGTCGCGCCCCTGGCCGCGGCCGCCCTCCAGGTCGGCCTGACGGCCGAATGCTCCGCCCTGAATCTTTCGCCGGAAGGCCTGCTGATTCAGACCAGGCCGGCCTTCGGCGGAGACCTTATGGCCGAGATCGTCTCGCCCGCGGCCAGGCCCCAAATGGCCACGGTAAGGGCCGGCCGCCCCCGCCGGCCGCCGAAGGGCGGGCCGCCGCTCGTCCTCAGCCGCCAGGCGCCGGCGCTCGGCGGCGAATTGAAAGTTTTGGCCCGCGAGCCCCTGAGCCCGGCTGACGACCTTGAGAAAGCCGCTGTGGTTCTGGCCGTCGGGCTGGGCCTGGGCAGCCGGGAGGCCGTTCTGAGGGCGGGCCGCCTGGCCGCCGGCCTGGGGGCGGCCCTGGGCGGCTCCAGAGCCGTGGCGGAACAGGGCTGGCTGCCGCCGGAGCGGCAGATCGGGCTCTCCGGCCGCAGCGTCGCTCCGGACCTCTTGATAACCCTGGGCGTCTCCGGCTCGCTCCAGTTCATGGCCGGGGCGGGCCGGGCCAGGCGCCTGTTGGCGGTCGACCGCGACCCCCGGGCCCCCATTCTGGCCATGGCCCACACGGCTTTGATCGCCGATGTCCAGGAGCTTCTGCCGGCTCTGGAGGCTCTGATCGAGCGCCGGCATTCAGAAGCTTCCGCCGGCGCCCGCGGCCCTGGCGGCCGCCCGGCGGCTTGAGCCTTGAAGATACGGAAACCAAAAAAAGAGGAGCCGAAAATTCATGGAATACCTAATTGGCATAGCCGGCGGTTCCCAGAGCACCAAAGTGCTGATTTTCGACCGAAACGGGCGGGTGGTCTCCGAAGGGCAGGAGCCGCTGCGGCCCCTGGAGCTGCCCCGGGAAGGCGTGGCCTTTCATCCGGGGGACGATCTGTGGGACAGCCTGGCCGTCGCCTGCCGCAAGGCTCTGGCCGGCTTCAGCGGCCGGCTTTCGGAGATCGTCGGGGCCGGGCTCTGCACCATTCGCTGCTGCCGCGTTCTCTTGAAGGAGGACTGTTCGCTGGCCCAGCCGGTCATCAGTTGGATGGACCTTAGGCTGTCCCGGCCTTACGAACACGACGACCCCGCGGTGCGCTACGTGACCGCCACCACCGGCTATATCACCGCCCGGCTGACCGGCCGGCGCCTGGACACGGCGGCCAACCATGAGGGCCAGTGGCCCGTCGACCCCCTGACCTGGGACTGGAGCGCCGACGAGGAAGTTTTTAAGAAATTCAACATCCCCCGGCATATGCTCTTTGATTTGGTCACGCCGGGGACTTTGCTGGGCCGGGTGACCAAAGAGGCGGCGGCGGCCACCGGCCTTCCGGAAGGCCTCCCGGTGGCCGCCACGGCCAGCGACAAGGCCGTCGAAGCCCTGGGGGCCGGGCCGCTGGGCCCGGGGACGGCCCTGTTGTCTCTGGGCACCTACATCTGCTCAATGATCGAAGGGCGGGACTTCGTGCCCGAGGCGCGTTTTTACTGGACCAACCTGGCCTCGGCGCCCCGCCGTTACCTCTACGAGAGCGGCGGCATACGCCGGGGCATGTCCACGGTCAGCTGGGTTCGCGAATTGATGGGCTCCGACGTGAAGGCTAAGGCCGCTTCCCTGGCCATGACGCCGGACAATTATCTCAACCGGGAGGCCGCGAAGCTGCCGCCAGGCGCCGAGGGCCTTTTGACCATACCTGAGTGGCTGGCCCCGCCTTCGGCCCTGTACAAGCGCGGCCTGATGCTGGGCTTCACCGGCCGGCACACCGGCGTTCACATGTACCGCTCGGTTTTGGAGGCCATTGCCCTGACCATGGGCAACCATTGCCGGGACATGTGCCGCGAGAGGGATTTCAAGCTTGAGGAACTGATCGTTTCCGGCGGCGGCGCCAACGGCGATCTTTTCATGCGGATAATAGCCGACGTCTTCGGCTGCCCGGCCGTCCGCACCGAGGTCGCCGGGGCCGTGGCCCTGGGCTCGGCCATCTGCGCCGCCGTGGGCGTGGGGCTCTTCGGCTCCTTCGACGAGGCCATGGCGGCCATGGTCCGGCGCCGGGACCGTTTCGAGCCCGACCCGGAGAACGCCGCCTTCTACCGGCGGCTCAATGACGAGGTCTACAGCCGGATCACTTCATACACCGACGAGATACTTAAAAAATCATACCCGCTTTTCGCCTGACGCAGGCGGCGCCGGCGCTTGTTTACGGCCGGCGCCATTTCCCGGGTCAACCCCGGCTTGATTGGAGATATTTTATGAACAGGGCAGACATCGTCGCCAACCTCAAAAAGATTCTCGGCGACGGCCGGGTCGTGACGGACGAACAGATTCTCAAAGACGCCAGTGTCGATCGCTTCCGCAAATATGAAAACATATGCGGGGTCTACACTCAGCCCAGCCCGGCGGCCATCGCCTACGTCGAAAGCGCCGGCGAAGCGGCCGCGGTTCTTAAATTCGCCTCGGAAAACCGGGTCAACGTGGTGCCGCGCACCGGGGCTTCGGCTACGGAAGGGGGGCTGGAGACGATCATTGCCGATTCCGTGGTTCTTGACGGCTCCAGGATGAATAAAATCATAAAGATCGATCCGGTCGACATGCTGGCCGTCTGTCAATGCGGCGTCTCCCTCCAGGAGCTCGACGACCGGCTTCGGACCATGGGCCTGACCACGGGGCACTCGCCCCAGTCCAAGCCCCTGGCCCAGATGGGCGGCCTGACGGCCACGCGCAGCATCGGGCAGTTCTCGACCCTCTACGGCGGCATAGAGGACATGGTCGCGGGGCTTGAGGCCGTCTTTCCCAACGGCCGCGTGGTCAGGATCAAGAGCGTCCCCCGCCGGGCCGCCGGGCCCGACATCCGCCACGTGATCATCGGCAGCGAGGGCGCGCTGTGCTTCATCACCGAGGTCACGGTCAAACTTTTTCCCTACTATCCCGACAACAACGTCTTCCTGGGCTACACCCTCGACAGCATGAAGCTGGGCTTCGAGATTCTCCGCCAGGTCATGGTCGCGGGCTACCGGCCTTCCATCGCCAGGCTCTACGACCGCGAGGACGGGGCCTATCATTTTTCGCACTTCGCGGCCGACAAGTGCGTTTTGATTTTCATGGCCGAGGGGCCCAAAGGCCTGGCCGAGGCCACGGCTGAAGCCATCAGGGCCATAGCGGCCGCCCATCCCGAGTGCCTCCCCGTGGATCCGGGCCACATTGAACGCTGGTTCGCCCACCTCAACTGGGACCCGGTTAAAATAGCCGAGGAGAGGGTCGAAATCGCCCAGACCCAAAACATAGGCCATACCACGGAAATATCCGCCAACTGGAGCGAATTGAACAACATCTACGAGGCGGTCATGAAGAGGGTGAGAGCCGAGGCCTCCGATCTCACGCTCCTCGGCGGCCACTCCTCCCACGGCTACATCAACGGGGCCAACATCTACTTCGTCTATTACTACAACCTGGTGGACATCAAGCCGGAAGAGGAGATAAGCAAATATCACCTGCGCATCAAAAAGATCATAGTCGAAGAGACGCTCAAACGCGGGGGCTCGATGTGCCACCACCACGGCGTGGGCAAACACCGGGCCGCCTGGATAGAAGACGAATACGGCTCCTCTTTCTATATCCTCAAAACCCTTAAAGAGGCCTTCGATCCCAACGGCGTCATGAATATGGGCGACATCATCCCGGTCGGCCGATGAGGATTCTGGTCGCCTTCAAGGCCGTCGCCGACCTGGAGTCGCTGGCCGAGGAGGACTGGACGGCCCCGGGGCTCCAGATAGACGAGCGCTACGTCAAAACCGTCATAAACCAGCAGGACGAGAGCGCCCTCGAACTGGCCCTGAGGCTCGGCGACCGGCTGGGCCCGGACCGGTCGGGGCTTTGGGCCCTGACCATCGGCGACGGCCGCGCCGACCCCCTGGCCGCTTATCTTCTGGCCCTGCGCTTCGGGCGGGTCTTCAGGCTGCCCGCGGAGGCGGACCTC
>JAISRV010000373.1 GCA_031273445.1 Candidatus Adiutrix sp.
CCGACGGAAGACACGCCCATCGACTACGTCACCAACGGCGTCCACGTCTCTTCCTGGGCTTCGCGGGAAATCGCCCGCCTCTATGACCGCTACCTGTCGGCCGACTGGAATGAGGACAAAGACCCGGCCCACATCTGGCAGCAGGTCAAACAGATTCCCCTGTCGGAATTGTGGCGAGCCCATGAAAACTGCCGCACCCGCCTCATCGCCTACGCCCGGCGCGCGCTGTTCAAGCAGTTCAAAGCCCAGGGGGCCAATAACGAAACGCTTCAGCGGGCGATGGAAGTTTTGAGCCCCGACGTTTTGACCATCGGCTTCGCCCGCCGCTTCGCCACCTATAAAAGGGCCACGCTTCTGTTCAGAGACCCCTCCCGACTGGACAAGATTCTGAACAACCCCATTCGGCCGGTGCAGATCATCATCGCCGGCAAAGCCCACCCCCAGGACAACGAGGGCAAGGCATTCATCAAGGACATCATCCATATGGCCAGGGAGCCGCGTTTCCAGAACAAGATCGTTTTTCTGGAGGACTATAACATGCACAAGGGCAGCCTCCTGGTTTCCGGCTGCGACGTCTGGCTCAACAACCCCCGCCGCCCGCTGGAAGCCTGCGGCACCAGCGGCATGAAAGCCCTGGCCAACGGCGTTTTGAACCTTTCGGTGCTTGACGGCTGGTGGGACGAAGGCTATGCCCCGCAGTACGGCTGGGCCATCGGCCATGGCGAGGAAGATTCCAACCATGAGCTGCAGGACGAAACTGAATCCAAGGCTCTCTACAACCTTCTGGAAAAGCAGGTGGCCCCGCTGTTTTACCAGCGCACCACCGACAATGTCCCGGTGTTGTGGTGCGAGATGATGCGCGCCTCCATCAGGGATCTGATGCCCCGTTTCAGCGCCCACCGGATGGTCATGGACTATTACGAACGCTTTTACAAGCCGTCGTCCGATCGTTACGAAAGGCTTTCGGCCGACTCTTTTTCCGCCGCCAACGCCCAGGCCGACTGGCGCCGGAAGCTCATGACCTGCTGGAACGAATTGGCCATTACCGCCGTCAGCAGCGACGCCGACGTTTCCGACAAGAAGGTCGGCGACGAGACCGGCTTCATCGCCAAAGTCAAACTGGGTTCGCTGTCTCCGGACGACGTGACGGTGGAGGCTTATTACGGCCGCCTTGATCACATGGGCGAATTCATCAACCGCGCTACCCTGACTCTTGAGCCCTGCGAAGACCTCGGCGGCGTTTGGCTCTATAAAGGGACGCTGGCTCTTAAAGAAACCGGCAAATTCGGCTATACCGTGCGCGTCACCCCCAGCCAGAAACGCCTGGCCAATCCCTTCGTTCTGGGCCTGGTCTCCTGGGCCTGACCAAGGCGGAGCCCTGACCCTGGGGGCGTAAGGAGAATATGGCTTTCATGGCGAATCGCTTGCGCGTCTGTAAACCAGCCAAATATAAGACTGTTTTTTTATATGCCTTTCCCCTCGCCCTGCTCTGGACTATGGCGGTGGGCCTTTCGTTGTGGCTGGGCATAGAAAAAGACCGCGGCAACGCGGCCGAACTGGCCCGGCTTCAGGGCCGGGCCGCTCTTGAGCGGGATACCCTGTACCTTTTATGGCATATCAAGGCGGGCGGCCTCTATGTTTCCGCCTCCGACGATATGCCCCCCAGTCCCTATCCCGGAGAAACTCCCTGGCTGGATCAGGATATCGTGACTCCGGGCGGCGTGCGCCTGACCAAGTTCAATCCGGCTCGCCTGCTCTACGCGGTCAGCCGTATGGCGCCTTCGGAAACCGGCATCGTCGCCCGCATTACCAGCCTGGACCCGATCAATCCGGTCAACCTCCCCGACCCCTGGGAAGAGGCGGCCCTGATGGCCATAGAGGAAAGCGGCCTGGATGAAGTTTCCGAAATAACGAAGTTCAGGGGCAGGGACTACATGCGCATCATGCAGCCTCTGGCCGCCCTTAAAGGCTGCCTGGACTGTCATAAGGTTTACGGCGATTCCATGGGTTCGATGCGCGGGGGCCTTTCGGCGGCCGTGCCGATGGCCCCGATTCTCGCCTCCACCGCTTCCTCCATCCGCATGTTGATTCTTTCCCACGCCAGCCTGTATTTGATCGGCGTCATCGTCCTGTTTATGGGCGCGAGCCGGATGGCCACGCGGGACAGCCAACGCGACCAGGCTGTGGAAAGCCTCCGGGAGTTGACGACCGAGCTGGAAGAAAGGGTGGCCGCGCGCACCGCGAATTTGCGCCGGAGCAAGATGGAGCTGCAATCCTTCATGGATCATACCGCCGCCGGGGTTTACCTGGCCGACCTCAACGGCAACCTGACCATGGTCAATCCCCGCTTCGCGAACATCATGGGCGTTCCGCCGGGCGACCTGATGGGCACTTCCGGCTTTGACCGGACGCCCGAGGCCACCGCCGCGGCCATCAAGCAGGCGGAGGAGACCGTCTGTCGCAAAGTGAGGCCTGTTGAAATCAGCGACCTGTTCTGGAGCGATAATGAAAAAGGGCCGGTTTACAGTCTCTCGGCTTTCCCCATTTTGAACCCCCAGGGCCAACTCGAAGGCCTCGGCGGTTTCATCATCGACGTCACCGAGCGCTATTTTATGGAAAAAGAGCTCATTAAAGCCCGCGACGCGGCCGAACACGCCAGCCGGGCCAAGAGCGATTTTCTGGCCAACATCAGCCATGAGGTGCGCACCCCCCTGAACGGGGTCATCGGCATGACCGATATGCTGCTGAAAACCGATTTAAGCCCCGATCAGGCCTCAATGGCGGCCACCATTAAAACGGCCGGCGATTCTCTATTGCGCGTCTTGAACGATATTCTGGACATCTCCAAGATCGAAGCCGGCAAGATGGTCATTGACGCCTCGCCCTTTTCCCTGCGCGACGTCATCTTTGACGCGGTCAAAGGCCTGGCCCCGATCGCCTATAAAAAGGCTCTGGAAATCACCGTCAACATCGCCCCCAAAATGCCGGACGCCTTTAGCGGCGATTATGTGCGCATACGCCAGATTCTGCTCAACCTCGTTTCTAACGCCATTAAATTCACCGAAAAGGGCGAAATTTCGGTCAGCGTGCGCATGCTGGAGCGTGAGGGCGACCAGGCCGTCATACGTATTTCCGTGGCCGATACCGGCATCGGCATCCCCGAGAAAAAACAGAAGATCATTTTTGAAGCCTTTGAACAGGCCGACACCTCCACCACCCGCGAATACGGCGGCACCGGCCTGGGCCTGGCTATCTGCTATCGCCTGGCCGCGCTGATGGGGTCGCAGTTGCGCCTGGAGTCTGAGGAGGGTTTCGGCTCGGTCTTCTGGCTCGACCTGACGTTGCCGGTTCTGCCGGAGGATGACAGCTCTAAGCCGTCCGTCGATCTTAAACAACTTGAAAGAGTGCCCGTGCTTTTCGTCGACGACAGCGACACCAACCGCGTCATCGGCCTGGAACAACTTGACGGCTGGCACATGGCCGCCTTTGAAGCCGCCAGCGTCGATCAGGCCATGCGTGTGCTGAAATCCGCCGCCTATGCCGGGCGGCCTTTCCGGCTGGTGCTCTCCGATTATCAGATGCCGGACAAGAACGGAGTCGAATTCATCAATCTTATAAGGCGGGACCCTATTTTGGCCGACCTGCCGGTGATTCTGATGTCGTCCAGCGATGATTTTTTTGAAACCGTCAAGCAAGATCCGTTGGCGACGACTTTGTTCAAGCCCGTGCGCCCGGACGATCTGCTGCGCGCCATCGTCGCCTGTCTCGGCATATGGGAGCGTTTCGACGCCGACGACATCATCGCCAGAGATGACGCCGCCAAAGAAGCGATCACGGGGCTGAAGGTGCTTTTGGCCGAAGACATGGAAATAAACCGGATGGTGGCCACGCGCATAATGGAAAGCCTGGGGCACCAGGTCGCGCTGGCGGTCAACGGCCGCGAGGCGGTGGAGGCCGTCGAACGGGAGGATTTCGACCTCGTCTTTATGGACATACAGATGCCTATTCTTGACGGCACGGCGGCCACGGCCCTGATCAGGGAAAGAGAAGAAAAAGAAGGGCGGCGGCATGTGCCCATGGTGGCCATGACCGCCCACGCGCTCAAGGGCGACCGCGACAAATACCTGGCCGCCGGGCTGGACGGCTATTTGACCAAACCCATCACTTCCGACTCGGTGATCGAAGTGATAACCGAGATGTCCAAACGCTTCGACCTCAAGGGGGCGACCCGGGGGCGGGAAGAGCGGGCCGCTGAAAAAGACGCGCCCGAGGCGACGGCGGCCGCGGCCGCCCCGTCTGTTTTGGACCTTGAGATTATGGCCAAATCTCTGGGCCGCGATCAGACCCTGATAAGCAAGAGCATGGAATTATACCTGCGCGACGCCCCCGGACTGATCGGCGAAATAAGGGCGGCCCTGGCCAGGGCCGACGCGCCGGCGGCGGCCGCGAGCGCCCACGCTTTAAAAGGCATCAGCTCATATTACACTCGCGGCGGCGTTTTTGCTCTGGCCGTGGAGCTGGATAAAGCCGCCCGCGCCTCCGCCATGCCCGACGACCTGGCCGCGCTGGAGGCCCTGACGGATGAACTGGAGAAAGCCTTAAATGAAATGATTGAAGCCATGCTCAAGTGGCTGGGCGATGACGGCGCCTGGGCGGAAGGGTTGCCGTCGGCCTGAAAGAGTTTAATTCAATAACCATAAGTCAAGGCGGCCGGGCCGGCCTGGAGGCCTCGTTGAAATGAAGGGCGGAGTTGTATGAACATACTGATAGCCGAAGACCAGCAGGTCGCTCGACTCGTTCTCATGACTCACCTCAGCAATTGGGGCCATAAGGTCATAGAGGTCGCGGACGGCGTTGAAGCCCTTAATTATATGACGGCCGGCGGCGGCATGGATGTCGACATGCTGATAACCGACTGGAGCATGCCCCACATGGACGGCCTTGAGCTGGCCCATCGCGTTCGCAGCCTCACCGCCCGTTCCCGCTATATTTACATTATGCTTCTGACCGGCCGCGGCGATTTGGACGACCGCATCCAGGGCTTTACGGAGGGCGGGGTCGATGATTACATCGTCAAGCCTTTTGAGGTAGTCGAGCTGATGCAGCGCATCCGTGTGGCCGACCGCATCGTCGCCAGCGAACGCAAACTCCGGGCTTACAACCAGGATCTGGAAAGTCTGGTCCGCTGGCAGACGGAGGCCATCCGCCGGACTCAGGGCGAAATCGTCAGCCGGCTCTTCAACGCGCTGGAGGTGCGCGACCAGGAGACGGGCGGGCATGTGCAGCGCATCGGCTACATCAGCTCCCGCCTGGGCCGCCTCCTGGGTTGGGATGAAAACGCCGTCAACACCATCTCGGCCGCCGCGCCTCTGCACGACATCGGCAAGATCGGCGTCACCGACGAGGTTTTGAAAAAGCCGGGCCGGCTGACCCCGGAAGAGTTCAAGATAATCCAGGAACACACGATCATCGGCGCGCGCATTTTGGCCGGCTCCCAGGATTTCGTCATCAATACGGCCGAATACCTGGCGCTGAGGCATCATGAAAACTGGGACGGGTCAGGCTACCCTGGCGGTTTGTCCGGCGAGGGCATTCCTGTGGAAGCCCGGGTGGTGGCTATTGTCGACGTCTACGACGCGCTCATGGCCGACCGCATCTATCGCAAAGGCCTGCCTGAGCCGGAAGTGTTGGATTTCATCAGAAAAGAGTCCGGCCGCAAGTTCGACCCGGAAATCACAGGCGTTTTTCTCGAACACATCAGCGACATCAGGCGAGGCTATCAGACCTTGGAAAACGATCTGCCCTACGCCGTGGATCCTATTAAGGACGAGACGCCTTAAGGGCTTGGCGTGGCTGACTTTTAAGGACGAGGCGCTTTTGGGGGGGTGGCGTGGCTGAGCGTAGCCAGGCAAAAAATGTGATTTTTGCCTGGCGTGTCGCGTTGTCGGCCTCTCAACCGGTCGCTTCGCTCCGTCGGCCCTATCGGGCC
>JAISRV010000383.1 GCA_031273445.1 Candidatus Adiutrix sp.
CCCACTCCGGCCGGAGGCCACAGACGCCAGGATTCGTCGCGGTGCGGATTGATTATGGCCACGGCCGGCGGAAGTTCCGGCGGCAGACGGTGGTGATCGGTGATGATTATGTCCAGACCCAGGGCGGAAGCCGCTTCAACGGCTTCATGGGCGGAGATTCCGTTGTCCACGGTCACCGCCAGTTTGACGCCATCGGCGGCCATTTTTTCAACAAGCGGCGGCTTCAGGCCGTAGCCGTCTGTGAGGCGATGGGGAATTCGAGTGACGATCTGGTGCTTCAAAGCTTTAAGGCCGCCGGCCAGAAGAGCGGTGGCGGTTAACCCGTCAGCGTCGTAATCGCCGCAAACCGCCGTCAGTTCGCCATTTTTCCAGGCCTGGGTCAGCCTGTCGACCGCCTTGTCCATATCGGTGAGGCTTGAAGGCGGCGGCAGGTCTTTAAAATCGGCCCTGACGAACGCACGAACCTCCGCAGCCGTCTTAAAACCGCGGGCCGCCAGAAATTCTCCCAACTTCTGCGGCTGCCCCAGTTCCCGGGCCAGACGCCCGGCCAGATCGGGATTTATGTCGCGGAATTTCCACTGCATCAGGTTAAACCTAAAAATATATTTTATAAGCCGAGGTTGGCCCGAAAGCCCGCCATAAAAACCCGCGGCAAGAAACATCAACTGTAAAGGACTTTTTTAAAAGCCTCGACCAGCGCCCGCCTTTCGGCTTCCAGGCCGGCGTTAAAGCGCAAATGACGGTCAAGCCCGAAGGAACTTAGAGAACGGATGATGACGCCCTGACGCAAAAGCGCCTGAAAAACTTCATCAGCCGAACGCCCTTCGGGCAGGGCGGCCATCATGAAGTTGGCTTCAGTCGGGTAAACCTTGAGTCCTATGGCCGGCAACTCGGCGGCATAGTAATCAAGGCTGCTCCAGGTCATATTTAGCGTCCTCCGTAAAAAGTCGTCATCGGAAAGTGCGGCCGCAGCCCCTACCTGGGCCAGAAGACTGGTATTGAACGGCTGACGTATTTTATTCAGCGCCGAGGCCAGTTGAGGGCTCATGACGGCATAGGCGGCCCTTAAGCCGGCCAAACCGTATATTTTGGAAAAAGTGCGCATGATAACGACCCGCTCGGAGTCTTTCAGCCATGTTCCGTAATCGGGACGCGCTTTACGGGTAAATTCAATATAAGCTTCATCCAGCACCAGTATCACTGTTTCTGGAAGAGCCTCGTAGAAGGCGGTTAATTCGCCGGCTTCAAGATAGGCGCCGGTAGGATTCAAGGGATTATCAAGGAAGACGAGGCGAGTGTCTTTATCGATTTTGTCCAAAATCGACTGAAGATCGTGGCCGTATTCCGGCGTCAGCGGCGCCTCTATGGCTCGGCCGGCGGCGGCCTGGACATTTTTGGCATAGAGAGTGAAGCTGGGCCGGGACATGACCGCATTGGCTCCGGGGTTGATCAGGCCATGAGCCAGAACAAGAATGAACTCGGATGACCCGTTTCCGCAGACCAGTCCCGCCGGATCAAAACCATACTTGGCGGCCAAAGCGTTTTTCAAGGCTCTGGAGTCGGCGTCGCCGTATCTGAAAATATGGGGGAGAGCCTTTTCCACGGCGGCCAGAGCCAAAGGCGAAGAACCGAGGCTGTTTTCATTGGAAGCCAGTTTGACCATTCCGGATATCCCCATCTCGACCTCAACCTCCTCTATCAGTCGGCCAGGGACATAGGGCGATAAATTTTCAATGGCGGTAGGAATAATTTTAATCATGCAACACTTCGCTAATCTAAAATAAAACTATAAGATAAAACATCCGGCCAACAGCCGGATGTTTTGCTGTAACGGCCAAACAGATTCAAGGCGCTGTCGCATCGCCGCTTTCAGGCGCATAAACCCAGAACCGCCGTCACCCGGTCCGGCAGACCCTGAAAATCTATTTGAAAAGCTGCTGGTTGAAAAATTCCAGCTTCCCCTGCAGCTTCGGATCTTTTTTCAACTGCTTTTCGAGCTTGTTTATGGCATACAAAGCGCTTGAGTGGGTCCGACCGAAAATAGCCCCGATTTCCTCCAGGGTTCGGCCGGTCAGCCGCCTGGCTAGATAGATGCCGAGAGCCCGGGCTTCGGTGACCTTGCGGGAACGGTCGCGTGAAGTTATTTCCGCCACGTCTATTTGAAAATGGCGGCAGACTACCGCACGCACGGCAGAGGGAGTCAGCCCTCCGCCGTCATGGTCGTCAAAAATATAGGCCAGAGTTTCGCGGGCCATTTCCATATCCACCTGATGGCCTAAAAGCTGGCTTTTGGCTTTAAGGCTAATCAGGCAGCTTTCCAGTTGCCTTACGTCCGAGGAAACGCGTTCGGCCACATATTCCAAAACAGTCCGCGAGGCCTTCAAACCGATGATTTTGGTTTTTTTTAATAAAATATTGAGGCGGGTCTCATAATCTGGAGGCCCTATAGGCGAAACAAGAGCGGTTGACAGACGCGAGCGCAACGAGCGCCCCAGACGTGGAATATTCCTGGGTTCCTGAGGTGAAGTGAAGACGACTTTTTTGCCCTGCTCCATCAGGCAGTCAAGGGTAAAGCATAACTCGGCCTGGATCTTTTCCTTGCCGGCCAGAAACTGAACTTCTTCCAGCACCAGCACATCGCAGTTCTGGCGGTAACGGGCCTTGAACTCCTCCATACGGCTGTGACGAATAGCGTGGGTCATCTCATTGGTGAAGTCTTCGGCGGTCAGGTAGAAAACCTTATTGCGCGGGCTGTTGCGCAAAAATGACTGTCCGAACGCCAGAGAGAGATGGCTTTTGCCCAGGCCATGATCTGAAGTGATGAAGAGCGCGTCCGCCCCCAAAGATTCGCCGGCGGCCATGGCTTTGGCCGCGGAAAAGGCATAAATATTGGAGTCGCCTACCACAAAATTGTCGAAAGTGAAACGGCCGCGGCCGCCAAACGGCTGGGCCGCAAACAAGGGGCCGACGGAGCCGTCGGCGGAGAGGGCTGAAGGCAGTCGATCCAAGACGGCGGAAGTTATGCCTTGTTGGCCGTCATCCGTTCCGCCTGAAAAGGCCCAGCTATGAGCATGGGTCTCCAAGCCGGGATCTATGACGAATTCTATCAGGCCGGCCGCCTGCGCCGGCAGTCCGGCGGCGGAGAGGGCGGAGACGATTTCGCCGATAAAATGAGTCTTGACCCAATTAAGAAAAAAATTGTTAGGACCGGCCAGCGCCAGGCGTCCACCCTCGTCCTGACGCGCCGCCAGAGGCTCTATCCAGGTCTTGTAGGCGCTCGGGGGCATCTGCTTGGCCAACAAGGCTTTAGCGGCCGACCACACCCCGGACAGTCTATAGCTGAAATCCGGATCGCTCGCCGCAAGGGAAGTATTATGTAGTTGAATATTATCCATGATTTTAACAATAATAATCGCCGCAGGCGCTAAAATTTATTGATCATAACAAAAATGAAATTGAGCCGAATGGGATGTAGCGTCAAATAGACATATGATTCAAGACAATAGCGGCAGAATCAATTAAAGCCTTCCAAAAATATTGCAAACGCCTAACATCAAAAAGGTCGATCTTATCCGGCATGCCGCGCGATAAGATTTTGCTCGAATTTCGCTAAAAAGTACCGGAAAAAAGCGCTTTGGGGGTTCCTCAAGGGAAACGTAAGTAAAAAAAACTACAAAAACATGCGCCGTCCAGCTACGATGTGACTTTACCTAATCTGCCCATTTAGGTCAACGATGAATTTCAACCAAGGCCTATAAGCTGGGGAAGGATTACTTCACAACGCTTTTCAAAGAAATTAATTAGCTGACATCAT